>NZ_JBHTLQ010000033.1:0-42629 GCF_042679085.1 Phenylobacterium conjunctum
CCCCGCCCGCCGCCAGGCCCGCCCCCGCCCGCAGCCCGGTCAAGGCCCAGCAGGCCCGGGTCCAGGGCTTCGCCCTCGACCTGGCCCAGGGCGGCCCGGATGCAGACGACGCCGAATTCCGGGAGTACGCCTGATGTCTGCGCGGACCGGTGAGATCCAATTCGTCACCCTGGGCCTGGGCGCCGAGGTGTTCGCCGTACCGGTGGAGTACGTCCGGGAGATCCTGGACTACACCCCGCCGTCGGCCCTGCCTGAGGGGCCGGCCTACCTGCTCGGCCTGACCGACGTCCGGGGGCGGGCGACGCCCACCCTGGACCTGAGGCTCAAGCTGGGCCTGGCGGCGGTTCCGCCGACCCTGGCGACCCGGATCCTGGTGCTGGACGTGCCCGTCGAGGGCCGTCAGCTGGCCCTGGGCCTGGTCGCCGACCGGGTGATCGAGGTCGCCGCCTTCACCCCCGACGAGATCGAGCCGGCGCCCGATATCGGCGTGCGCTGGCGCTCCGACTACATGCGCGGCGTGGTGCGGCGGGACACCGACTTCGTGGTGCTGTTCGACCTTCCCCGCCTGCTCACCAGCCAGGACGCCGCCGTCCTCGACGCCGCAGCCTGATCGCGTAACGGACACCCATGGAAGCCGCTCTCGCCGCCCCGCCCCCGGACCAGCTCAGCAGCAAGAACTTCAACCGCCTGGCGGAGCTCATCCAGAGCTACAGCGGCATCAAGATGCCCGGCAACAAGCGCACCATGCTGGAGGGGCGTCTGCGCCGCCGCATGCGGGTGACCGGCGTCCCGACCCTGAACGGCTATTGCGACTACCTGTTCGAGGAGGGCGGGCTCGACACCGAGATCGTCCACCTGATCGACGCGGTCACCACCAACAAGACCGAGTTCTTCCGCGAGCCGGCGCACTTCAAGTTCCTGCAGGAGCGGGCCCTGCCGGAGCTGGCGCGCAGCGGGCGGCGCACCATCAAGGCCTGGAGCGCGGCCTGCTCCATCGGCGCCGAGCCCTACACCCTGGCCATGGTGCTGGAGGAGCATGTGCGCCAGGCCGGGCGCCAGGACTACAGCATCCTGTGCACCGACCTCTGCACCCAGGTCCTGGCCCAGGCGGTGGCCGGCGTCTACGCCGAGCCGATGATCGAGCCGGTCAGCCCTGACCTGCGCCGCCGCTATGTGATGCGGGCCAAGGATCCGCGCCGCGGCGAGGTGCGGATCGTGCCGCACCTGCGCTCCAAGCTCAGCTTCGCGCGGCTCAACCTGATGGACGAGGCCTATCCGGTCGACGGCGAGATGGACCTGATCTTCTGCCGCAACATCCTGATCTATTTCGACAAGCAGACCCAATCGAAGGTTCTGAAGCGGCTGTGCGCCCACCTGCGGCCCGGCGGCCATCTGTTCCTGGGCCATTCCGAGTCGATCGTCGGCATCGACCTGCCGGTGACCCAGATCGCCAACACTGTCTTCCAGAAGGGGTAAGGCCGTGGCCGCGCGCAAGATCCGCGTCCTGATCGTTGATGACTCCGCCACCGTGCGGCAGACCCTGGCCTCGATCCTGGAGAGCGACCCGGCCATCGAGGTGCTGGGCGTGGCCTCCGACCCCTATGTCGCCGCCCGCCGCATCGCCGAGGAAGTGCCCGACGTCATCACCTTGGACGTCGAGATGCCCCGCATGGACGGCATCACCTTCCTGAGGAAGCTGATGTCCCAGCGGCCGATCCCGGTGGTGATGTGCTCGTCCCTGACCGAATCCGGCTCCGAGACCCTGATGCAGGCCCTGGAAGCCGGGGCGGTGGATGTCATCCTCAAGCCGAAGATGGGCGTCGCCGAGGCCCTGGCCGAACAGAGCATCCGCATCTGTGACGCGGTGAAGGCCGCCGCCGGCGCGCGTGTGCGCGGCCCCAGGGTCCCTGGCGCGCCGCGTCCGGTCATGGCCCGCGAGCCGGAGAAGAAGCTCACCGCCGACGCCATGCTGGCGGCCCCCAGCGGCCGGGCCATGGCGCGGACGACGGAAAGCATCGTCTGCATCGGCGCCTCCACCGGCGGCACCGAGTCCCTGCGCGAAGTGCTGGAGGCCCTGCCGGCCAATTCGCCGGGGGTGGTGATCGTCCAGCACATGCCCGAGAAGTTCACCGCCTCCTTCGCCGCGCGCCTGAACAGCCTGTGCGAGGTGGACGTCAAGGAGGCCGAGAACGGCGACGCCATCCTGCGCGGCCGGGTGCTGATCGCGCCGGGCAACCTGCACACCATGATCGAGCGCTCGGGCGCCAACTATCGCGTCTCGGTGAAGCCCGGACCCCTGGTTTCGCGGCACCGGCCGTCGGTGGATGTCCTGTTCCGCTCGGCCGCCATCTGGGCGGGGTCGAACGCCGTCGGCGTCATCATGACCGGCATGGGCGACGACGGCGCCCGCGGCATGGCTGAGATGAAGGAGGCCGGCGCGCGCACCATCGCCCAGGACGAGGCGACCAGCGTGGTGTTCGGCATGCCCAAGGAAGCGATCGCCCGCGGCTGCGTCGACCGCATCGTGCCGCTGCACGCCATCGCCCAGGAAATCCTGCGCGCCGCCGCGCGCTGACCCTACCCTTTAGAACAGGACGTCGTCGTCGCTCTGGGCGGCGTCTGGCGCCATGGCCGCGGCCAGGTCGAGCCCCTGGGTCATTCGACGGTGGGTCTCGCGCTCCTGGGCCATGGTGTAGGTCCGGGCGATCCCGTCCAGCAGGGTCGCCAGCGGGGTGGAGATGTCGTCGGTCCAGGGGGCTTCGTCGCCGGCCTGGCTCGCCAGGGTCTGCGCCGCCTCGTCCATGACCGCAGCGATCTCGCGCTGGAAGGCCAGGCGTGAGGTGGCCCGGCGCAGGCCTTCCACCACCGCCTCGCCCTGGCGCGCCAGACCCTGAAGGTCGGCCTCCACGGACTGCCCCACGTCGCGCAGGCGTTCGGCCGCGCCGGACAGGGCGTCGCCCGCCTGGATCTCGTTAGCGGGGTCCTCGCGAACCGCGCCCCCCATCTTGCCGGCCTCCTGGGCCAGCACGCCGAGGGCGTCCAGGGCCTCCTGGGCCGAGGTCTCCAGGTGTCCGGCCTGGTTGCGGAGCTCGATGGCGATCACCGCCAGCGGCTTGCCGACATCGCCCATCCGGCTGCACTTCAGCGTGGTGTTCAGGGCCATCTGCTGGACGTCGGTCTTGATCGCCTGCAGGCCCGCGATCTGGGCCGTCAGGCCGGCCACGGCCTGGGCCGCGGCGCCGCCGACCCGCCCGGCGGTCGCATCGGCCGCCTCAACCTCGGCCACCAGGTCCAGCGCCTGGGCCACATGGCCTTCCATCTGGCGCAGGAAACCGCCGCCGTCCGAATCCGCCTGGCCGAAAGCCAGTTCGCGCAGGCGCAGGATCTCGGAGGCGTCGGCGGCGATGCCGGCCATGTTCTCGCCGATCCGGGTCACATCGCGGCTGAAGTCAGCGCTGGCGTCGCGCAGCTGTTCGGCCAGCAGGCCGTGGATGAAGGCTTCCAGGCGGGCGCGCGGCTCGGGCTTCAGGTCCGGAACCTGGGCCAGGGCGTCCAGGGCCTGTTCCACATGCTCGATCCGCTGGCGGGCGATGTCGCCGGCCTGCAGGGCGCCCAGCGCCTGGCCGACCTTCTTGTGGACGGCTCGCGCCAGGGCGGCCACCTCGGCGGCGGCGCGCGACACCTGGGCGTGATGCTCGACCAGGTCGGCGGCGCTGGCCGACAGGCCGTCTGGCACGGCGGGCACCAGGGCGCTGCAGCGATCGGCCAGGCCCTGCTCGTGACTGAACGCCGTCTTCAGCTCGCCCGAAAGCAGCCTCAGGTCGCGGTCGAAATCGTTGAGCTGGTTGCGGCCCAGCTCGATACAGTCGCAGATCTCCTGGGCGAACAGCCCGAACTCGGTGGTCGCATCGGCGACGCCGCCGGCGGTGATCTTGATGTTGATGGCGAAGACCCGCAGGTAGGCCAGGTTCCGCTTCATGTCGTCGATGCAGCCGGCCAGCCGCCCGCCCATGGCGTTCAGCCGCTCCACCGCGCCGCGCCGGGTCTCATGGCGCAGGGGCAGGGCGCGTAACCGATCCGCCGCGGCCGTCAGCTCGCCGGTGGTGGCGCTCACCGTCGCCGGGTCCAGCGCCCCGGTCAGGTGATCCAGGGAGGCGATCAGCTTGCCCACACCCTCCACCGCCTGGCCCAGCACCTCGCCGGCCTCCAGGAACCGGCCCTCCACAGTGCGGCGCGCGGCCTCCAGCCGCCGGCGAACCGGCGAGCCTGCGGCGTGGTCGGCCGGGGAGAGGGACTTGGCGGTGTTGAACAAGGGCGCTTTCACTCCGTGACGCTCGACCTTCGCGCGAACATCCGAAGCGCGCGTAAAGGCGGCCTGCGACAAGCTGTCCCCAAGGCCTGACGCCATCCTGGCGCCCCGCGCTGAAGTCCAAGTTAAGAGCCTGGGCGAAAACAAAAACGCCGGCCCTTCGGCCGGCGTCTTCGTGGGTCTCGAAACTGGAGCGGGCGAGGCGATTCGAACGCCCGACCCCAACCTTGGCAAGGTTGTGCTCTACCCCTGAGCTACGCCCGCATTCCATGGAGAAGACCGTTTGGCCGCCCCCGAATTTCGAGAGGCCGGCTTATGGCAGAGGGTCCGCGGCTTTGCAAGCGGGTCTGCGCAGGAAAATCGACTCATTCTTGCGACGGCCTTCAGACCCCCCGCGCGGTCCAGGTTTCGCAGCTCTGGCCATAGATCAGGGTCTCGTGCCCGTTGAGCGGCGGCGGCAGGCGGGTGGTCCGCAGGTGGCGTGAACCCAGCCGCTCCGCCGTGGCGATGGAGGCGGTGTTGTCCGGGTGGATGCAGTGGATCACCTCGGTCCAGCCCAGGGTCTCGAAGGCCCAGCTGATGGCCGCGCGCGAGGCCTCTGTCGCATAGCCCTTGCCCATGGCCGCGGGCGTGAGCGCCCAGCCAACCTCGGTCCCCGGCCAGGCTTCCGGCGACCAGCAGCCGGCGCGGCCGACACAGGCGCCGGTCTCCCGCTCCAGGATCGAGAACAGGCCAAAGCCCTTCAGGTCCCAGTGGCCGCGCATCAGGGCCAGGACCCGCCAGGCCTCGGGCCGCGACATCGGCCCGCCGATGAACCGCGCCCCCTCGTGGCCCAGCATCTCGGCCCAGGCGTCCAGGTCGGACTGTTCCGGCGCGCGGAGCACCAGGCGCTTGGTCTCGAGCCGGGGCAGGGCGCCCATCAGCGGAACCGCGGGGTCTTCAGGCGGCGCTTGTTGACGTGGTCCTTGGGCGCTTCGCCGGACTCCTCGGGGAACTCGCCGCGGAAATAGAAGCGCTGCCAGGCTTCCTTGGTGGCGTCGGGATCGGCCTGGAAGATCTTCTTGTTGAACTCCGAGCGGTGCTTTTCCCACATGTCGTACTGGTCCCGCAGCTCGGGATTGGACGTCATGGACCGGATCACCGGCTGGATCTCGTCCAGCTCGCGGTCCTTGGTCAGGGTGATGAAGCAGAAGGGCTCGCCCTTCTCGAACCGCACCTTGCCCGGCCGGGTGAAGATCCAGTTCATCGTGAAGGGGAAGGGCAGCCAGTCGGTCTCGACCAGGCCGGCCAGGGGCTGGATCCCGTCCTTCACATGGTTGGGCGGACCCTGGACCATCATCGACCAGCCGGGCGGTGTGCGGAACAGGTAGCCGGGATGGAAGGTCATGACCCCATGGCTGAAGTGCGATTTCACGAGGTCATGAAAGTCCGGGTTGGGCCGGTCGGGGGTGAGCTTGATGTCTTCCTGCATCACCCCGCCATTCCACTCGGCGGTGAAGGCGGTGGGGGTCAGGATTTCCCAGCCGGTGGTGTTGGCCATGGACAAGGGCAGGCACCGGTAGGGATGGCGGGCGATGAAGTTGTCCATCCAGGCGCGGTTCGGCCGTCCCGGCACGATCTCTGGCGGCCTCTGGGCGGTGGGATAGCACTCCAGCTCCATGGCGGGTCCCTTTCAGGCAAGAGGTGAGCTTCTGCTGTAGCGACCGTGGCGCGGTCCCGTCCAGTTCCGCTAAGAGAACGGCATGCTCGACCGCGCCGGACTGATCGCCTTCTTCGACGCCCATGGGGTGGACCATGCGACCACCGACCACGAAGCCGTCTTCCGGGTGGGCGAGGGCGAGGGGATCAAGGACGGCATTCCCGGCGCCCACACCAAGAACCTGTTCCTGAAGGACGCCAAGGGCCGGCTGTGGCTGATCTCGGCCAAGGACGACACGGTGATCGACCTGAAGCGCCTGCACACGGTGATCGGTTCGGCCCGCCTGTCGTTCGGCCCCGCCGAGCTGATGGTGGAGACCCTGGGCGTGACCCCCGGCTCTGTCACCGCCTTTGGCCTGGTCAACGACACCGAGGGCCGCGTCACCTTCGTCCTGGACAAGGCCCTGGCCGACGCAGACCGGGTGAATTTCCACCCGCTCACCAACACCGCCACCACCACGGTCAGCCAGGCGGGCCTGCGCCGGTTCCTGGCCGGGTTGGGGCGGACGCCTATCGTGGTGGACTTTCCCACCCTGACGGTCGTCGAAGCCTGAGCATTCCGCCCCGGCATCCGTTGAAGCCGGACGCCAAAGGGACCATTTTAGCGCCCGATACGTTCAGCCTGCGGGCAAGGGAATTCCTCATATGACTCTGATCGGCGAAACCTCGGCGCCGCCGCCGTCCGGCGACCTGATCAAGGACGGGACCGACGCCAGCTTCATGGCCGATGTGGTCGAGGCCTCGAAGACCACCCCGGTAATCGTCGACTTCTGGGCCACTTGGTGCGGCCCGTGCCGCCAGCTTGGCCCCTCGATCGAGAAGGCCGTCCTGGCCGCCAAGGGCAAGGTCAAGCTGGTCAAGATCGACATCGACAAGAACCCGCAGTTCGCGGGCCAGCTTCGCGTCCAGTCGATTCCCGCCGTCTTCGCCTTTGTGGGCGGACGGCCGGTGGACGGCTTCATGGGCGCCCTGCCGGACAGTCAGGTGAAGCAGTTCGTGGACCGCATGGCTGGCCAGGCCCCGGCCGACGCCACCGACGAGCTCCTGGCCATGGCCAAGGAGTCGCTGGACCTCGGCGACTTGGGCGGCGCGGCCCAGGCCTACGCCCAGGTGCTGCAGGCCGATCCGGAGAACATCAAGGCCATCGGCGGCCTGGCCAAGGTCTACCTGCAGGGCGGCGACGCCGACCAGGCGGCCGAGATCGCCGCCATGGCTCCGGCCGACGCCAAGGACCCGGACCTGGAGAGCGTCCGCGCCGCCCTGGCCCTGGCCGACGAGGCCCCGTCGGAGACCGCCGCCTTCGAGGCGCGCCTGGCCCAGGATCCGGATGACCATGAGGCCCGCTTCGAGATCGCCAAGGCCCTGGCCGGGGTCGGGCGCTGGGACGCCGCGGCCGACCACCTGCTGATCATCATCGAGAAGGACCGCGCCTGGAACGATGAAGCGGCGCGCAAGCAACTGCTGACCGTGTTCGAGGCCGCGGGCCCGGCCTCGGACGTCGCCCGCCAGGGACGACGTCGCCTGTCCTCGATCCTGTTCTCGTGAAGCGCGGGGGCCTCGCCATGACCCCCTACCGGCGGCTCGCCGACCTGCCGCAGGTGATCCCGATCTTCCCGTTGGACGGGGCGCTGCTGCTGCCCGGCGGCGAACTGCCCCTGCGCATCTTCGAGCCGCGCTACCTGAACATGATCGATGACGCGATGGCCGGCGACCGGGTCATCGGCATGATCCAGACCCGCACGGGCGGGGAGCGGTCCAGGCCCAACCTCTGCGCCGTGGGCTGCGTCGGGCGGATCACCAGCTTCAACGAGACCGCTGACGGGACCTACCTGATCACCCTGACCGGGGTCTGTCGGTTCGCCGTCAAGGAAGAGCTGCCCGTGCGCACCCCCTATCGCCAAGTGCGGGCCGGGTTCGAGCCCTTCGAGGCCGACCTGGACGACGGCGAGGAGGCGGTGGAGGCCTTTGACCGCAAGCGCTTCGCCAAGGCGCTGAAGGCCTATCTGAACCGCCGTGAACTGGACATCGACTGGGAGACCGCCGAGGGCGCGCCCCTGGAGAGCCTGGTCAACAGCCTGTCCATGGGCCTGCCCTTCGCGGCGCAGGAGAAGCAGGCGCTGCTCGAAGCCGAGAGCCTGGCCGCCCGTTGCGAGGCCCTGACCACCCTCCTGGAGATCGACGCCCTCGAGGACGGCGGTGACGAACCGCACAGCATGCAGTAGGGACATGCCCATGAGCGCCGACACGCCCGCCCTGACCGCCGAGATCGATCCCCGCCTGCTGGAGATCCTGGTCTGCCCCGTGACCCACGGGCCGCTGGACTATGACCGCGCCGCCGGCGAGCTGATCAGCCGCCAGGCCAAGCTCGCCTATCCGATCCGCGACGGCGTGCCGATCATGCTGCCGGAAGAGGCGCGCGAGCTGGAGGCCTGAGCGCCGTCAAGGCGCGGCCGGTCGGTCCCACGGATTGATCAGCTCGATAGGCAATCCAGAGAAATCTCGAACATTGCGCGTCGCGAGCGCCGCGCCGTTAGCTACGGCGATACCGGCGATCATCATGTCGGAAGGGTGGGCTGAGAGCCCCTGGCTTTCCCGTAGCGCCCGGAAGCGGCCAGCTTGAACACCGGCCTCTTGATCCAGCGGTAGGGCTGAAAACAGGTCCGCCAGAACTTCAAACCGACGCATGAGCTCCGAACGTCGGCGGCCGAAGGGGAGCCGCTGGAGCCCATACTCGATTTCCGCGATGGTCACGGCCGTGGTGTTCCAGACCCTGTCGCCGGATGTTGTCAGCCAGGCCTGGAAGTCTTGATGCGGTGACGGCCGCATGAGCTCTGACACAGCATTAGTGTCTAGCAGGATCACTCTGTTGATCCGTCGCCGAACTGTGGCGGCGCCCGGTCCTGATCGCGGCGCGGATGTTCGAGTTCAACGCCATCCTCACCCGAAAACAGTTGTCGCGACATAGCCCAGAGATCCGGTCCGGTCACACCGTTCACCGCGCGCTTCAGAATGGCGCGAACCTCTTCCTCCATCGACCGCCCATGGGTCGCGGCGCGAACGCGCAGACGCGCCTTCACCTCGTCGTCCAAGTTTCTGATGGTGAGCGTCGCCATGTGAGACCTCCTACATCTCACCCATGGTGTGCTGTCATTGCAGTCAATGCAAGCTCTAGAGGCTCTCGCCGCGCAGCAGCCGGGGCAGGTCGCCCATGGCGCCGCCGGCTTCCTGCATGAAGAACTTCCGCGCCGGCGCGATGCGGTTGACCGCCGCCATGCCGACCCCGCGCGCCAGGCGCAGCAAGGGGTTGTCGTTGGAGAACAGGTGGACGAAGGCGTCCATACCCGCCGACAGCATCACAGTGTCGAACCTGCGCCAGCGGGCGTAGCGCTCCAGAACAGCCTCTGAGCCGATATCCTCGCCCAGGCGGGCGGCGTCGGTCAGCACCTCGGCCAGGGCGGCGGCGCCCTTCAGGCCCATGTTCAGCCCCTGGCCGGCGATAGGATGGTTGCCATGGGCGGCGTCGCCCAGCAGGGCCACGCGCGGGGCGTAGAGCCGCTCCGCGAGCTGGAGGCTGAGCGGATAGGAGAAGACCGGCCCCTCGATGGTCACCTGGCCCAGGAAGGGGCCAAAGCGGCGCATCAGGTGGGCGTGGAACACCTCGGGCCGCGCCGCGACCAGGGCCTTGGCGTGGGCCGTGCTCTCGGTCCAGACCAGGCTGGCGCGGTTGTCGGTGAGCGGCAGGATGGCGAAGGGGCCGCCCGGCAGGAAGTATTCGTGCGCCACGCCCTCGTGGGGGCGCTCCATCCGCACCGTGGCGACCACGCCGGTCTGGCGATAGTCCCAGCCGATGGTCCCGATGCCGGCGGCCTCGCGGATCGGCGACACGCGACCCTCGGCGCCGACCACCAGGGGCGCGTTCAGCACCCGGCCGTCGGTCAGGGCGACATGGGCGCCGGCGCTGTCGGTGGTGACGCCGGCCACGCGGGCGGGGGCCAGCACCTGGATGCCGGCCTTGGCCACCCCGGCGGCCAGGCCGGAGCGGGTGCGGCGGTTTTCCAGCATATAGCCCAGGGGCTCGCCGTCGCTACGGTCGGCGATCTCGTCGGAATCGAACCGCAGGAAGAAGGGCAGGGGCTTGCCGGACGCCGCGCCGGGCGTGGTCGCGTCAGTGACCAGGATCTGCTCGATCCGCTGGGCGTGCGGCTCGAAGTGTTCAGCCAGGCCCAGGGCCCGCCAGCCACGGAAGTTCGCATAGGCGATGGCCGAGGCCCGGCCGTCGAAGCTGGGCGCCAGCTGGTCGTCGAACACGACGGGGTCGATGAGGAGGGGCTCGAGCCCCCCCTGCTTCAAGGCCAGGGCCAGGGTGGCGCCGGCCATGCCGGCGCCGGCGATGATCACGTCGGCGTCATTGCTCATGGCCGGGATATGGCGACGAACCCTGGCCGACGTCTAGTCGCTGCGGACCCTTAGGGGCGATAAATCACCCCTCGGAGTCGTCGCCGATACCCATGATGTGGAAGCCCGCGTCCACGTGCACCACCTCGCCGGTGGTGGAGCGGCCGAGATCTGACAGGAGCCACAGGGCGCAGCCGGCGACGCCCTCCATGGAGGTGTCCTCCTTCATGGCCGACATGGCGCGGCCCTGGGCCAGCATGCCGCGACCGCCGGAGATGCCAGCCAGCGACAGGGTGCGCATGGCGCCGGCCGAGATCGCGTTGACCCGAATGCCCTTGGGGCCCAGGTCGCGGGCGGCGTAGCGGGTGGAGGCTTCCAGGGCGGCCTTGGCCACGCCCATGGTGTTGTAGTTCGGGATAGCGCGCTCGGAGCCCATATAGGTCATGCAGATGACCGAGCCGCCGTTGGGCATCAGCTTGGCCGCGCGCCGCGTGCAGTCCACGAAGCTGAAGGCCGAGATGTCCATGGCCCGCAGGAAGCCCTCGCGGGTGGTGTTGTCGACGAAGGAGCCCTTCAGCTCGTCCTTGTTCGCAAAGGCGATGGAGTGGACGAAGAAATCGATGGTCCCCAGGTCCTTCTCGATGGTCGCGAAGGCCGCGTCCATCGAGGCGTCATCGGTCACGTCCACCGCGGCCAGCGACTTCACCCCGATGCTCTCGGCCAGGGGCTGAACCCGGCGCTCCATGCCCGGCAGGTGCAGGAAGGACATCTCGGCGCCCTGGGCGGCCAGTTGGCTCGCGATGCCCCAGGCGATGGACTGGTGGTTGGCGACCCCGGTCACCACGCCCTTCTTGCCCTTCATCAGGTCGCCCTTGGGCATCTGGTATTCGTCGGCCACGCGCATCTCCCTAGACACAGTCCTTTGCCGCTATGTGGACGGGCGCGCGCTTCGACGCAACCGATCAGAGGCGCAGCTGCATCCCCGCATGGCTGTCGACAAAGCCCAGCCGGGCATAGAACCGCTGGGCGTCCTTGCGGCTCTCGTGGGTGAACAGCTCGGCCTTGGAACAGCCGCGAGCCCTGGCCTGATCAAGGGCCCAGGCCATGAAGGCGGCGCCGACGCCCTGGCCGCGCAGGCCTGAATCCACCCGAACCGCCTGGATCAGGGCGAACTTCGCGCCCCGGTTCGACAGCCCCTGGATCACGGTCATTTGCAGGGTCGCGCGGACAGCGCCCTCGATCTCGGCCACCGCCAGCAGGGTGTTGGCGTCGAGGTTTTCGAAGGCCCGTTGATAGTCAGCCAGCGCCTGGGGGGACTCGCGCCCCGCCCCTAGGGCGTCATCGGCCAGCAGGGCGACGATGGCGGGCAGGTCGGCGGCGACGGCGGGGCGGAATCGCATGGGAGACCCCTTGAAGTGTCATCCCGGTTTTCGCGTCAGCGAAGGACCGGGACCCATAGACACCGATGTCCCCGGACAACCCCGCGCGTCTGGGTCCCGGACACGCGCTGCGCGCTTTCCGGGATGACACCCAAGCCCGGCGGGGCGGTCAGACCCGCGACATCACCAGGCAGCCATTGGTGCCGCCGAAGCCGAAGGAGTTGGACATCACCGTCTCGACCTGACGGTCCTCCCGCTTGCGCAGGATCGGCAGGCCCTCGAACTCGGGGTCGAGGTTTTCGATATTGGCGCTCTCGGCCAGGAAGCCGTTGTTGAGCATCAGGAGCGAATAGATCGCCTCCTGCGCCCCGGCCGCGCCCAGGCTGTGGCCGGTCAGGGACTTGGTCGAGGAGATGAAGGGCGCCTTGTCGCCGAACACCTCGCGCACCGCCGCCATTTCCTTGGAATCGCCCACCGGCGTCGAGGTGCCGTGCGGGTTCAGGTAGTCGATGGTGCGGTCGCCCGCGCCCTTCATGGCCAGGCGCATGCAGCGCACGGCGCCCTCGCCCGACGGGGCGACCATGTCGTGGCCATCGGAATTGGCGGCGTAGCCAACGATCTCGCCATAGATCTTGGCCCCGCGGGCCTTGGCGCGCTCATAGTCTTCCAGCACCACGATCCCGGCTCCGCCGGCGATCACGAAGCCGTCGCGGTCCTTGTCATAGGCGCGGCTGGCCACGGCGGGCCGGTCGTTGAAGTTCGAGCTCATGGCGCCCATGGCGTCGAACAGGTTGGACAGGGTCCAGTCCAGCTCTTCCGTGCCGCCGGCGAACACCACGTCCTGCTTGCCCATGGCGATCTGCTCGTAGCCGACGCCGATGCAATGGGCCGAGGTCGCGCAGGCCGAGGAGATGGAGAAGTTCAGGCCGCGGATCTTGAACCAGGTGGCCAGGGTCGCCGACGGGCCCGAGCTCATCGCCTTGGGCACCGCGAACGGGCCGATCCGCTTGGGGCCCTTTTCGCGGGTGATGGCCGCGGCCTCGACAATGGCGCGAGTCGACGGGCCGCCGGAGCCGACGATCAGGCCGGTCATCTCGTTGGAGACCTCCGCCTCGCCCAGGCCGGAATCGGCGATGGCCTGTTCCATGGCGATGTGACCGAAGGCCGTGCCCTGGGCCAGGAAACGGGCGGCGCGGCGATCGACCATGGCTTCCCAGTCGATCTGGGGCGCGGCGTGGACCTGGCAGCGGAAGCCGAGCTCGGCATAGTCCGGGGCTCCGATGATCCCCGACTTGGCTTCCCGCAAGGAAGCCAGCACTTCATTGGAATTGTTGCCGATCGAGGAGACGATCCCGATCCCGGTGACAACGACGCGGCGCATCCTGGCTCCTCCCCCGAAGGCCTAGTTCTTGGCGTAGAGGCCGACGCGAAGGTCTTTGGCCTCGTAGATGACCTTGCCGTCGGCTTCGAGCACCCCGTCCCCGATGCCCATGACCAGCCGGCGCAGAATCACCCGCTTGAGATCGATCTTGTAGACCACTTTCTTGACGTCCGGCGTCACCTCGCCGGTGAACTTGACCTCGCCGACGCCCAGGGCGCGGCCCTTGCCGGGCGCCCCCGACCAGCCGAGGAAGAAGCCGACCAGCTGCCACATGGCGTCCAGGCCCAGGCAGCCGGGCATGACGGGGTCGCCGATGAAGTGGCAATCGAAGAACCAGAGGTCCGGATTGATGTCGAGTTCGGCCTCGACATAGCCCTTGCCGTGCAGGCCGCCGTCATCGTTGATCTTGCTGATGCGGTCGAACATCAGCATCGGCGGGACCGGCAGTTGGGCGTTGCCCGGGCCGAACATCTCGCCGCGGCCGCAGGCCAGCAGCTCCTGGAGGTCGTAGTGGTCCTTAGCCTTGGGCCCGACGGTCATGATGCGCCTTTGTCTTGTCCTTGGACGACGGGCCTAGCAGAGCCGCCGTTCCGGCTCAACGCCGCGATGCCCCCTGCGGCTCCGGGGTGAACAGCCCCGACAGCGGCCTTGTCAGCCGCATTGCGGCTTATCATCCGTGCCCCACAGGGTCTTGGCCGGCGCCCAGGCGCTGATGTTGTCGACCCTGAGCTTGCACCAGCCCTTGTCGTCGCAGCGCACCAGGCCGGCGATCGCCCGGGGACGCAGCATGGCGACCACGTGCGAATCGGTCTTGGGCGACCGGTGCAGGGCCAGGGGTTCGGGCTGGATCAGCATGACATTGCGCCGGCCGTCGACCGTGCGCCGGTGAACCCAGGCCATGCCGTGCTCCGGATCGCAGATTCGCCGCCACTCGGTGTTCTCGGCCACCACCTGCACCGGCAGGCCGCGAGCGCGGTAGACCCAGAGCAGCCGATGGTCGTCGCCGGGGCCGGAGCGGGCGTTCACCTCGTCGAATTTCAGGATCACATATCGGGGCACCGGCAGGCCGGACGGGGTCGGTCGGTCGGCCGCCAGGGCCGCCGGTCCCGCCAGAATCAGCGCCGCCGTCAATTTCACCAGAGTCCACGCACGCCGCATGTGTGCGCTCGCCTCGCCTTGGCCGTTCATGCCCCCTTTGCTAGAGGGTTGGGAAAGAAGGCGCCATAGGGCGCTGATCCCAGGAACGTTGTTTTCAGGTCGCCGAACCGCCCATGCCCGTGCGCAAGCCGAAAGTCATCGTCACCCGAAAGCTCCCTGACGCCGTGGAGACGCGGATGCGCGAGCTCTTCGACACCGAGCTGAACCTCGATGACGCCCCCATGACCAAGGCGGCGTTGATCGACGCGGTCGGCCGTTGCGACGTGCTGGCCCCCACCATCACCGACGAGATCGACGCCGAGGTGATCGCCGCCGCTGGCGAGCGCCTGAAGCTGATCGCCAACTTTGGCGCGGGTGTCGATCACATTGACGTGGCCGCCGCCGCCGCCAAGGGGATCGGGGTCACCAACACGCCCGGCGTGCTGACCGAGGACACGGCCGACCTGACCATGGCCCTGATGATGGCGGTCTCCCGGCGGATCGTCGAAGGCGCCAACCTGACCCAGGCCGGTGGCTTCTCCGGCTGGACCCCCACCTGGATGATGGGCCGCCGCCTCACCGGCAAGCGGCTGGGGATCATCGGCATGGGCCGCATCGGCCAGGCCGTCGCCCGCCGGGCCAAGGCCTTCGGCATGTCCATCCACTATCACAACCGAAAGCCGGTCAGCCCGCGGATCGCCGAGGAGCTGGAGGCGACCTACTGGGAAAGCCTCGACCAGATGCTGGCCCGGATGGACATCATCTCGGTCAACTGCCCGCACACCCCGGCCACCTATCACCTGCTCTCGGCCCGCCGGCTGAAGCTGATGCAGCCCCACGCCATCCTGGTGAACACCGCCCGCGGCGAGATCATCGACGAGGCGGCCCTGGCCGAGCTGCTGGCGGCGAACGCCATCGCCGGCGCCGGCCTGGACGTGTTCGAGTTCGAGCCGGCCATCAATCCCAAGCTCCTGAAGCTGCCCAACGCCGTCCTGCTGCCCCACCTGGGCTCGGCCACCGTCGAGGGCCGCATCGACATGGGCGAAAAGGTGATCATCAACATCAAGACCTGGATGGACGGTCACCGTCCGCCGGACCGGGTCCTGCCGGGGATGCTGTAGCCTTAGAACCCTCGCCCCCTTTGGGGGAGAGGGCGGGGTGAGGGGGCTAGCGCCGCGCCGTCACCCTAACCCCGACCCTCTCCCGCAAGCGGGAGAGGGGGGCACGCGCCACAATCCGGGCATTCCGGATCCGCGCCGACCTTCACCGTGCGTGTCTGGCCCGACAGGCCGTCATAGATCAGCAGCCGGCCCAGCAGGGGTTCGCCCGCGCCGGTGATCAGCTTGATCGCCTCAAGCGCCATCATCGAGCCGATGACCCCGGCCAGGGCGCCGACCACGCCGACCGCCTGGCAGGTCTCGGCGTCCGGCGGGATCTCCGGCACCAGGCAGCGATAGCAGGGCGTTCCGGCGAAGACGCCGACCTGGCCGGTCCAGCGGCCGATGGCCCCGGTGACCAGGGTCTTGCCCTCCGCGACGCAGGCCGCGCTGACCGCGAACCGGGTGGCGAAGTCGTCCGTGCCGTCCAGGACGAGGTCCACGCCCTTCACAAGTTCGCGAGCGTTCTGGCCTGTAACCGCTGTCTGCAGTGGCTCAATGTGCACGTGGGGGTTCAAGCTGAGCAATTGCTCAGCTGCAGAGTCAACCTTCGGGCGACCGATGTGGCCCTCGGTGTAGAGCACCTGTCTTTGCAGGTTCGAGCGGTCGACCTGGTCCGGATCGGCGAGAACGAGCGTGCCGACGCCCGCCGCCGCCAGATAGAGGCTGACCGGCGCGCCGAGCCCGCCGGCGCCCACCACCAGCACGCGGGCGGCCTTCAGTTTCTGCTGGCCGGGACCGCCCACTTCACGCAGCACCAGATGGCGGGCGTAGCGCTCGACCTCGGCGTCGGAGAATTCCATGCGTCTTGACCTTGCCCCGCGCCCTGCTCACATCGGCCCGATGTCACAGACTAGCAATAGCTTCCCCGACTGGCACGGCACCACCATCCTGGCCGTCCGCAAGAACGGCCGCACGGTGATCGCCGGCGACGGTCAGGTGTCCATGGGCCAGACCATCGTCAAGGGCAACGCCCGCAAGGTCCGCCGGCTGGCGGGCGGCAAGGTGCTGGCCGGCTTCGCCGGGGCCACCGCCGACGCCTTCACCCTGATCGAGCGGCTGGAGGCCAAGCTGGAACAGTACCCGGACCAGCTGGCCCGGGCTTGCGTGGATCTCGCCAAGGACTGGCGCACTGACCGCTATCTGCGAAAGCTGGAGGCGATGCTGCTGGTGGCCGACAAGGACCAGATCTTCACCGTCACCGGCGTGGGCGATGTGCTGGAGCCGGAAAGCGGCGTGGCCGCCATCGGCTCGGGCGGCAACTACGCCCTGGCCGCGGGCCTGGCCCTGATGGACACCGGCCTCGAGGCCGAGGCCCTGGCCCGCAAAGCCATGGCCATCGCCGCCCGCATCTGCGTCTACACCAATGGCGAGCTGACAGTTGAGAGCCTTTAGGCCCCTTGCCGCCCTGCTGGCGGTCCTGGCCACGCCTGCGCTGGCCAAGCCCGCCGCCGACCCGGCCCAGGTGGTCGCCGCCGAGCGGGCCTTTGCGGCCGACGGCCTGGCCTTGGGGATCAAGCAGAGCTTCCTGAAGTGGTCGGCCCCCGAGGCGATCCTGTTCGCGCCGGACCCGGTGAAGGCCCAAGACCTCTATGGATCGCGCCCGGACAAGGCCAATCCGCCCCTGGTCTGGTGGCCGGTGTTCGCCGGGATCTCGCGGGGCGGGGACCTGGGCTTCACCACTGGCCCGGCGACCTTCGACGGCAAGCCGAGCGGCTGGTACTTCACGGTCTGGGCCCGCCAGGCCGACGGCGGCTGGAAGTGGGTCTATGACGGCGGGGTTCCCGCCGCCCACGGCGATGCGCCGCCTCAAGGCTCGGCCCCGGTCCTGCTTGCGCCCGCCACCGGCCCCTCGTCCTATCCCGAAGGCGCCATTTCAGCCGTGAAGGCCGCCGAGGCCAGGCTGGCGGCCAAGGCCCGGACGGACGTGGTCGCCGCCTACAAGACCGCCCTGTTGCCGCAGGCGCACGTGATGGGCTCGGACCAGCCGCCCGCCGCAACGCCCCAAGCCGTCGCCGCCGAACTGGCCCGACGGCCCAAGGCCATCCGGTTTTCGCCGCTGGGCGGGTCCGTCGCGGTGCTGGGCGACCTCGCCTGGACCTATGGCGACGCGGCCTGGGAGGGCGGGCGCGGTCACTATGTCCGCATCTGGCGCCACGACCGCGACGGCTGGCGCATCGCCTTCGACGAGATCCTTGAAGCCCCGCCGCCCAAGGCCTGAAACTCAAATCCCGGCGGGCGAGGACTCTTGATTTCGCCGCGCCGCCCTATCTATCGGGCGTCATGACCGAATTCTCTCCGCGCGAAATCGTCTCCGAACTCGACCGCTACATCGTCGGTCACCCCGAGGCCAAGAAGGCCGTCGCCGTGGCCCTGCGCAACCGCTGGCGCCGCCGCCGGGTCGAGCCCGGCCTGCGCGATGAGGTGACGCCGAAGAACATCCTGCTGATCGGCCCGACCGGCGTCGGCAAGACCGAGATCGCCCGCCGCCTGGCGCGCCTGGCCCAGGCCCCCTTCCTGAAGGTCGAGGCCACCAAGTTCACCGAGGTCGGCTATGTGGGCCGCGACGTGGACCAGATCGTGCGTGACCTAGTGGAAAGCGCCATCGCAATGGTCCGCGACAAGCGGCGTGCGGGCGTGAAGGCCAAGGCTGAGGCCGCGGCTGAGGAACGCATCCTCGACGCCCTGACCGGCCCCGGCTCCACCGCCGCCCGCGAGGCCTTCCGCAAGAAGCTGCGGGCCGGCGAGCTGGACGACAAGGAGGTGGAGCTGACCCTGGCCGACACCGGCAATGGCGGCATGCCCATGTTCGACATCCCCGGCCAGCCGGGCGCCCAGATGGGCATGCTCAATCTGTCGGAGATGATGGGCAAGGCCTTCGGCGGGCGCACCAAGACCCACAAGACCACCGTCGCCGGCGCCTGGGCGCCGCTGATCGCTGAGGAAAGCGACAAGCTGGTGGACCAGGAAGCCCTGACCCAGGAAGCCCTGGAGCTGGCCGAGAACAATGGCATCGTCTTCCTGGACGAGATCGACAAGGTCGCCTCGAACCGCGAGCGCTCCGGCGCCGATGTGTCCCGCGAAGGCGTGCAGCGCGACCTGCTGCCCCTGATCGAAGGGACCACGGTCTCGACCAAGTACGGTCCGGTGAAGACCGACCACATCCTGTTCATCGCCTCGGGCGCCTTCCACGTCGCTAAGCCCTCGGACCTGTTGCCGGAGCTTCAGGGCCGCCTGCCGATCCGGGTGGAGCTGAAGGCCCTGACCCGTGACGACTTCCGCCGCATCCTGACCGAGCCGGAAGCCAACCTGATCCGCCAGCACCAGGCCCTGCTGGCCACCGAAGGCGTGACCCTGACCTTCACCGACGCCGCCATCGACGCTCTGGCCGACGCTGCGGTGACCGTGAACGGCTCGGTGGAGAACATCGGCGCCCGCCGGCTGCAGACCGTGCTGGAGAAGGTGCTGGAGGAGATCAGCTTCCAGGCGTCGGACCGCACGGGTGAAACCATCACCATCGACGCCGAAGAGGTGAAGGCCAAGGTGGGCGGCCTGGCCCAGGACGCCGATCTCAGCCGGTACATCCTCTAAGCCCCCTCGCCCCGCGTGCGGGGAGAGGGAAGGCGCTCACCACCTGGCCGAACGCGCCTTGCGGATGGCGTCGTCGAGGGCGCGGGCGAATTCGGCCCGTTCGGTGGGGTTGAGCGCGGCGGCCACCGGCGCGTCCCTGTTGGACAGGGCCAGGCGCACATCGACGGCGCGGTCGTCCTCTTCGGTGCGGACCGACACCCGGGTGAAGGCGGTCGGGCTTTCCCAGACCACCTGGCGCCAGCGGGGCGTCTCGCGGATGACCTGCACCGCCCGGTCGGTGACCAGGACGCGCTCGATCTGCCGGCCCGCGGCGAAGCTGACCATGAAGGCGACGGCGATCGCCAGGACATCGGCGCCCAGGAAGATAGGGATCAGGGTCGCCCCCACCGACAGGAACACCGCCGCAGAGCAGCAGTTCAGGACGGTGATGATGCAGATAAGGATGATGAACCCACGCTCCGAGAGGGAGCGGTTGGGCCGGATTTCCGCGTCCATGAACACCCGATCATCCATGAGCGTCCCATAGCCCAATCCGGGCGTGGCGGAAATCCTGCGGCGCAGCTCGATTTAGGGGTGATGCGCCAATCCGTCGCGGTCGTCGCCAAGGGGGTCTTAAGCACACCCCCCGCAAGCTTGGCCCATGCACGCGCCGAATCCAGTCGCGGACCCCACGACCGACTCCAAGGTCGTGTGGGCGGAAATCTTCCAGGACCGACGCCGCACCCTGGCGTTTCGGGTCATCCTGGTTTTCGTGATCACCTTCGGCTTCGGCCCCTTCGCTGACGCCCGCCTGCTCTATCCCTGGATCGCCATCTATGTCGCCCTGCAGGTGCTGGAACGGGGACTGGGTCCGCGACTGGCGCACCGGGGCGTCGGCGCCGCCCTGTTGTTCGCCAACCATCTGATCTACTGCGCCCCGTCGCTCCTGGTGATCCATGAGTTCGGGCCCTGGGGCGTGGGGCTGGGCGCGGCTCACATCTGCGGCGCCATGACCATGGCGGCCATCAGCGCCCGGCGCTCCCCCCTGGCCTACGCGATGATGGTCCTGCCGTGCATCGGCTATCTCGCGGCCCTGGCCGTCATGGCCTTCCACTATGGCGGCGGGACGGGCGCCGCCGTCATCCTGGGTCTGGCCGTGCCCATGGCCCTGGGCGGCACCACCGCGGCCTGGAAGGCCTCGGCCCGCGCCCTGGAGGCCGAGGCCGTCGCCCGCGCCCAGGCCGAAGCCGCTGACGCCGCGAAATCGGCCTTCATGGCCATGGTCGGCCACGAGCTGCGCACGCCGATCTCGGCCATGCTGGCCGGGGTCGCCGAGGCCCAGAAGGGGCGGGACCCGACTGAGGTCGCCGCCAATCTGCGGCTGATCGATGATGCGGGCCGCATGATGCGCACCCTGCTCAACGACCTGCTGGACTATTCAAAGCTCGAGGCCGGCATGCTGGAGCTGGTCGCCGAGCCGCACGACCTTGGAGCCCTGATCGAGCAGACCGAGGCCTTCTGGGCCGCTGAGGCCCGCGCCAAGGGGCTGGAGTTCCGCATCGAACATGCTGGAGACCTGCCCGGATGGGTGGCCGCCGACGGCGTGCGCCTGCGCCAGATTCTCAGCAACCTGCTCTCCAACGCCTTGAAGTTCACCACCGACGGCGGCGTGACCCTGCGCACTGAGGCGACCAGGATCGAGCTGACCGGGGGCGAGGTGGGCTGGCGGGTGTCCCTGTCGGTGATCGACACCGGTCCAGGCCTCACCGCCCAACAGGCCGAGGGCCTGTTCACCCCCTTCCGCCAGGCCGACGCCGGGGTGGCGCGGACCCACGGCGGCACGGGCCTGGGCCTGGCCATCAGCCGCACCCTGGCCCAGCTTATGGACGGCGACCTGACCCTGAAGACCGCTCCCGGAGAGGGCTGCGTCTTCACCTTCGAGGCCCTGTTCGCGCCGGCTGAGCCGCCGCCCGCCGCCGCCCAGGACGAGCCGCAGCGCGCCGCGGGCCTGCGCATCCTGCTGGCCGACGATCACGAGGTGAACCGGCGGGCCTTCGCCCTGATGCTGGGCCCGATCGCCGAGAAGCTGATCTGCGTGGAGGACGGCGAGGCCGCGGTGGCCGAAACCGGACCCTTCGACCTGGTGCTGCTGGACCTGAACATGCCGCGCATGGGCGGTCTGGAGGCGGCCCAGCATATCGCCGCCCGGCCCGGCGCGCCGCCGATCCTGGCGCTGACCGCCTCCATCGACCCGGCCGACATCGCCGCCTGCCGCGCCGCCGGCATGACTGGCTTCGTCGCCAAGCCGGTGGAGCCGGAGGAGCTCTACGCGGCCATTGAGGCGGCCATGGCCGCCTGAGGCCCCCTTGGCGGGGACCGGCGTTCCGCGCCATGGTCGCCGCCATGGTCAAGTCCGCCCGCAAGCCGGCCCGCCGGCGCCTGAGCCCGGCCGAGAAGGCTCGCATCGAGGAGATCTTCCACCGCTTCCTGTCGGAGGAGGACGATCCCCGGACAGAGCTCAACTATGATAGCCCCTACACCCTGGTGGTCGCCGTCGCCCTCTCGGCCCAGGCCACCGACGTCTCGGTGAACAAGGCCACCGCCAGGCTGTTCGAGGTGGCCCATACGCCCCAGGACATGCTGGCGCTCGGCGAAGAGGGGCTGATCCCCTACATCGCCTCCATCGGCCTCTACAGGACCAAGGCCAAGAACGTCATCGCCGCGGCGAAGATCATCATGGAACAGCACGGCGGCGAGGTTCCCCTGGACCGGGCGGCCCTGCAGGCCCTGCCCGGCGTCGGCCGCAAGACCGCCAGCGTGGTGCTGAACGAACTGCGGATCGAGCCGGCCATCGCCGTCGACACCCACGTCTTCCGGGTCTCGCACCGCCTGAAGCTGGCCTTCGGCAAGACCCCGGACCAGGTGGAGGCCGAGCTGATGGCGGTGGTCCCTGAACCTTACCTGGTGCGCGCCCACCACTGGCTGATCCTGCATGGCCGCTACACCTGCGTGGCCCGGCGGCCCAAGTGCGACCAGTGCCTGATCGCCGACCTCTGCCCGTCGCGCGGGACGGGGGCTAGGGTGCCGGCCGTACCGGAACCTGAACGTCACAGACGCTGAAGTCCGCGCCGTGGGCCTTGCGGGTCTTGGCGACCAGGGCGGCGAAGGCGGGGCCGTTTTCGTTCAGGATCTCCAGGCGCGGCTGTTCGGCGGCCGGAAGGTCGGCGGCCAGGCGGACGCGGATCATCTTGTCGGGGGCGGCGGGCGGCTCGCCCACGGCCATGGCGCGGACCACGTCCAGGCCCTGAACCACCTGACCCCAGACCGTGTAGTCACGGTCGAGGCGACGGCTGGGCCCGCGCATGAAGAAGATCTCGCTGTTGGAGGTGCCCGGATCGGCCTGGCGGCCCATGCCAGCGGTTCCAGGACAATAGGCGCCCCAGGCGCGCAGCTTGCCGTCCGGGCTGCGCTTGGCCTCTTCCGCGCCCACGCCGGCCACCGGGCTCGCGCCCACGAAGCCCTCGACGCCATCGCTGGCCTGGCGGACGGGAGTCAGCGCGCCAGCCGGCAGGCGGAAGCTGAACTCCGGCGCCAGGTCGGGATGCGACGAGGTCCCGCCGTCCTTGTTGTTGGGATTGCCGGTCTGGTCGACGAAGCCGTCGATCACCCGGTGGAACAGCAGGCCGTCATAGACGCCTTCCCGGGCCAGCAGGGTCACCCGCTCCACCGCCTTGGGCGCGAAGTCGGGGCGCATCTCCACCACGATCCGGCCCTTGGTGGTGTCGATCACCAGGGCGTTGGCGGGATCGAGCGGGCGCCAGTCGGGAACCGGCGCGGCGGCTATCAGGGGCAGGGCGAGCAGGGCGGCGGCGATACGCATGCGCCGAGCTTGGCATGAACCTAAAGGAACGTCATGGCCGGGCTTGTCCCGGCCACCCATGAACGCCGCGGGTGGCGTCATTCCGCTGGCAGAACCGCTGCGCTCCAACCCCACGGCTCTGGCGCGTATGGGTGGCCGGGACAAGCCCGGCCATGACGGCTGGTCTTATGTGATCCGCTTCACGCTCACCGGGTCGCTGCTGGGGAAGCTTTCCTCCAGGCCCTCGTCAAGCAGGGCTTCCTGGCGGTCCTCGGCTTCCTTTTCCTTGTCCGCCAGCTGGTCGTGCTTCTCGTCATCCTCCAGCGGCCTGTCGGCGACGCGCGCGTGGGGGACGTCGATATGGCGGTCTTCGAGTTGGGCGCGGCCCTCGACCGCGGCGTCGGCTGCGGCGCCGCCCGAGCCGTGGGTGAAGGCGCGCTTTTCATCCTTGTGGGTGTTGGGAACGGGATTGGTCATCGGGGCCTCCTTGCGGCGGGTCCCGGGTTCAACGCCCCACGGCCCGCAGGGGTTGCCCCGCCTCCAGCCAGCCCTGTGCGTTCCTAAGCCGGATGCCGCTGGCGTGCAGGCTGGAGGCCCAGACGTCCTTGAACGGAACCAGGCTCTCCACCAGGCGCAGCTCGACGCCGGCCTCGGCCAGGGCGGCGGGCAGGTCGGTCAGGGTCTCTCGGCCAAGCGGCGTCACCGGGGCGCGGCTCACCCACATGCCGGCGTCCTTCAGGCTCTCGAAGGTCTCAGGCGGCAGGTCGTAGCGGTGGATCACGCCGGTCTTCAGCCGTTCGAGCCAGGCCCATTCCACAAACGCTGTAATGGCCGGCCGCCCCGGTCCCATCCAGCGGTTGATGTCGGCCTCCGAGGAGGCGGGCAGGGCCCAGACCAGGATGCGCGGACAGTCCCGGGGAAAGGTGTACATGGCCCGGTGCGCGGCCTCGATCGCCCAGACCAGGGGACCGTTCAGCCAGTCCATGCCCGGCGCCCGCTCGGCCGCGACCTGCACCGGCCGGGGTTCGAAACGGCTGATCGCCGGATCATCGCTGAAATGGAACAGCCGAGGCGCCATGCTTAAGCCGTCCGAAAAGGTTTGTGTTGCAGGCTTCTAGCGACGTCCTCGCGTTGCCCGCCAGTCCCTTTGGCTGTAGTCAGCCGCCCACGCCAACAAAGAACCCTCACCCATGTCCGAGCTCTACGACGTCGCCGCCATCGGCAACGCCATCGTCGACGTCATCTCTCCCGCCGAAGAGGCCTTCCTGACCCGTCACGCCCTGGACAAGGGCGCGATGATGCTCGTGGACGAGGCCCGCGGTGAACAGCTGTACGGCGACATGGCGCCGGGCGTGGAGACCTCGGGCGGTTCGGCCGGCAACACCATCGCCGGGATCGCCAGCCTGGGCGGCCGCGCGGCCTATCTGGGCAAGGTGGCCGACGACCAGCTGGGCAAGGTCTTCACCCATGACATGCGCGCCATCGGCGCCCACTTCCAGCCAACCCCGCTGGTCGGTGGGCCGTCCACCGCCCGCTGCCTGATCAATGTCACGCCAGACGGCGAACGGACCATGTGCACCTATCTGGGCGCCTCAGTGGAGTTCACCGCCGACGACGTGGACGCCGCCGTGATCGAGCAGGCCAAGATCGTCTACCTGGAGGGCTACCTGTTCGACGCCGAGCCGGCGCGCCGCGCCTTCGCCAAGGCCGCGGGCCTGGCGCGCGGGGCGGGCCGCCAGATCGCGCTGACCCTGTCCGACGGCTTCGTGGTCGAGCGCCACCGCGCCGCCCTGATGGGCTTCATCGACAGCCAGGTGGACATCCTGTTCGCCAACGACACCGAGCTTTGCGCCCTGTTCGAGACACAGGACTTTGACGACGCCCTGGAACAGCTGCGCGTCCGCGTGAAGCTGGCCGCCGTCACCCGAGGCGCCCAGGGCTCGGTGATTGTCGCTTCCGCCGAGCAGGTCTCGGTTCCGGCCTTCGGGGTCGAGAAAGTCGTGGACACGACCGGCGCGGGCGACCAATACGCAGCCGGGTTCATGTTCGGCCTCGCCAAGGGCCGGTCGCTGGAAGACTGCGGCCGCCTGGGCTCCTTGGCGGCGTCGGAAGTGATCTCGCATTACGGCCCCAGGCCCCAGGTCTCGCTCAAGGACCTCGCGGCCGCGAAAGGACTCTAAGAATATGGCCCGCACGGCCGAGGTGGTCCGCAACACGAAGGAGACCCAGATCACGGTTCGCGTGGATCTGGACGGCTCCGGCGTGTCCGATGTCGAAACCGGCGTCGGCTTCTTCGATCACATGCTGGACAGTTTCGCCCGCCATGGCGGGATCGACCTCTATGTCCGCACCAAGGGCGACCTGCATATCGACGCCCACCATACGGTGGAGGACACCGGCATTGTGCTCGGCCAGGCGGTCATGAAGGCCCTCGACGGCTTCAAGGGCATCCGCCGGTTCGGCCACGCCTATGTGCCGATGGACGAGACCCTGACCCGCTGCGCCATCGACCTGTCGAACCGCGCCTACCTGGTCTGGAAGGTGGCCTTCAAGACGCCGAAGATCGGCGAGTTCGACACCGAGCTCTTCAAGGAGTTCCACCACGCCTTCGCCATGAACTGCGGGGCCTGCGTGCACCTGGAGACCCTCTACGGCGACAACTCGCACCATATCGCCGAGAGCGGGTTCAAGGCCCTGGCCCGCGCCCTGCGCGCGGCCGTCGAGCTGGACCCGAAGACCCACGGCCAAGCGCCGTCCACCAAGGGCGTCCTGTAGGGAAGAAACACCATGCAGAGCGTCGCCCTGATCGATTACGGGTCGGGCAACCTGCGCTCGGCCGAAAAGGCCCTGGTCCGCGCCGCGGACGGGTCGGCCGAGATCGTTGTCACCTGTGATCCCGACCTGATCCGCCGCGCCGACCGTGTGGTGCTGCCGGGCGTGGGCGCCTTCCGCGCCTGCATGGAAGCCTTCGAAAGCCGCCCCGGCCTGGAGGACGCCCTGCAGGAGGTGGTCCAGCAAAAGGGCCGGCCCTTCCTGGGGATCTGCGTCGGCATGCAACTGGTCGCCACCCGCGGCCTGGAATTCGGCGAGACCAAGGGCCTGGGCTGGATCCCGGGCGATGTCCGCAAGATCACCCCCGCCGACCCGCACGCCAAGGTGCCGCACATGGGCTGGAACGCCCTGACGCGGCTTTCGGGCCCTGACCTGATCACCGGGATCGGCGCCTCGCCGATGTATTTCACCCACTCCTTCGCCATCTTCCCGGACGACGACGCCCATGTCGCGGCCTGGGTCGATCATGGCGGGGCGTTTCCCGCCGCCGTCGCCAGGGGCAATGTGGCCGGCGTGCAGTTCCACCCTGAAAAATCCCAAAGCGCCGGGCTCGCCCTGCTCGCGCGGTTCCTGGAATGGCGCCCATGATCCTCTATCCGGCCATCGACCTCAAAGACGGCCAGTGCGTGCGGGTCCTGCACGGCGACCTGGACACCGCGACCGTGTTCAACAACTCCCCCGCCGACCAGGCGCGCCAGTGGGCCGACGCCGGCTTCCACTGGATCCACGTGGTCGACCTGAACGGCGCGGTGCAGGGCAAGGCGGTGAATGAAAAGGCCGTCGAGGCGATCCTCGAGGCCGTGTCGGTGCCGGTCCAGCTGGGCGGCGGCATCCGCTCGATCCGCGATGTCGAGCGCTGGATCGAGGCGGGCGTCTCCCGCGTCATCCTGGGCACCGTGGCGGTGACCCAGCCGGAGATCGTCCGCGAGGCCGCCCGCCTGTGGCCGGAACAGATCGCCGTCAGCGTCGACGTGCGCGGCGGCAAGGTGGCGACCCAGGGCTGGACCGAGAGCTCCGACCTCGACGCCGTCACCGTCGCCAAGCGCTTCGAGGACGTGGGCGTCGGCGCCCTGATCATCACCGACATCGACCGCGACGGCACGGTCATGGGCTTCAACGTCGAGGCCTTCGGGGCCATCGCCGACGCGGTAGCCATCCCCGTGATCGCCGCCGGCGGCCTGGCCAGCGTCGAGGACATCGTCAAGCTGAAGGCCCGCAAGGGCACGGAAGTCGCCGGCGCAGTCCTGGGCCGGGCGCTCTACAACGGCGCCATCGTCCCGGCGGAAGCCCTGCAGGCGGCCGGCTGATGCTCAAGGTCCGCGTCATCCCGTGCCTGGACGTCAAGGACGGCCGGGTGGTGAAGGGGGTCAACTTCGTCTCCCTGCGCGACGCGGGTGACCCGGTGGAGCAGGCGCGCGCCTATGACGCCGCCGGCGCCGACGAGCTGATGTTCCTGGACATCACCGCCAGCCATGAGCGCCGCGGCGCCATCCTGGACGTGATCGCCCGCACGGCCGATGTCTGCTTCATGCCCCTGTCGGTGGGCGGCGGCATCCGCCAGGTGGAGGACGCCCGGCGCCTGCTGCTGGCCGGGGCCGACAAGATCAGCGTCAACACCGCCGCGGTGGAGCGGCGCGAGTTGGTTTCCGACTGCGCGGACGCCTTTGGCTCCCAGGCGGTGGTGACGGCCATCGACGCCAAGCGCACGGGCGACCGCTGGCACGTCTTCACCTATGGCGGCCGCAATGACACTGGCCTGGACGTGGTGGACTACGCCATCGACGTGGTGAAGCGCGGGGCGGGCGAGATCCTGCTCACCTCCATGGACCGCGACGGCGCCAAGACCGGCTACGACCTCGACCTCTTGAAGGCCGTGACCGACGCCGTGAACGTGCCGGTGATCGCCTCTGGCGGGGCCGGAAACGCCCAGCACATGGTGGATGCGGTGGTGAAGGGCGGCGCCGACGCCGTGCTGGCCGCCTCGATCTTCCACTTCGGCGAGGTCTCCATCGGCGAAGTGAAACGCGCTATGGCTGAGGCGAATATCCCCGTGCGCCTGACGGAGACTGTCTGATGAGCCGCTTTGCTGAGACCCTGGACCGCCTGATGGCCACCATCGAGGCGCGAAAGTCGGCCAGCCCCGACAGCTCCTACACCGCCAAACTGCTCTCCGAGGGTGTTGAGCGCGCCGCCAAGAAGCTGGGCGAGGAAGCCGTCGAGGTGGTCATCGCCGCCGTCCAGCAAGACAAGGACGGCCTGGCCAGCGAGAGCGCCGACCTGATCTATCACTTCCTGGTCACCCTGGTGGCCGCGGGCGTCAGCCTCGACGACGTCGCCCGCTGGCTGGAAAGCCGCGAAGGCCGCTCAGGCCTGGAAGAGAAGGCCTGGCGCGGCCAGTCCGAGCGCTAGGGCCTAGAGCCCCTTCACGTCACAGCCGCGCGCCTCCAGCACCGGACGCAGGGCCCAGTAGGCGGCCGGCGTCCGCATCAGCGGGATGCGCGGATAGAGGTGATGGATGATGTGGTACTCCATGCCCATGGAGCCGATCACTCCCGCCTTGCTGCGGAACGAGCGGGTGTCCTTGTAGCGGCCCAGCTGGGTCCCCGGGTGGTGCGGCGCCCAGCTCAGATAGAACTGGATATAGGTCGCCCCGATCTGGCGCGGCAGCCACCAGACGAGCAGGGCGACCAGGGCGTGGCCGCTCCAGGCCATGCCGAACAGCACCGCCAGATAGGCCAGCTGGTAGACCACGGCGACCAGACCGGCGCGCTTGGCCTCATCCGTACCCAGCCGGGCCAGGGTGGCGCCATAGGACTTGCCCGCCGCCGATCCGGGCTGCCGCTGGGCGATGGACTTGAAGATCATGTGCCAGGGCCCGTTCGACTTGGTGCCGATGTCCGGGTCCAGCTCGGGATGGTTGGCGTGCTTGTGGTGCTCGTAGTGGGTCAGCCGGGCGACGCCATAGGGCAGCATCATCGGGATCGTCGACAGGTGGCCCACCAGCTCGTTCAACCAGAACAGCGGCTCGCCCTCGCGGGCGATGATCCGGTGCTGGGCCTCGTGGCTCGGCAGGTAGCAGAGCATGACGTTGAGGGTGGCGATGGGAAACGCCGCCCACAGGGGCAGGACGCCCAACAGGGTCAGGGGCCACAGGCTCAGCCAGATGGCGAGGTTGACCAGGCCCCAGGTGACCGCGCCCCAGGGGACGCCGCCCATGAACCGCTCAGCGATGGCCTTCTCCAGGCGCATCAGCTCCTGGCTGGACAGGGCCGAGAGATCGCGGCCCTCGGCGGTGACGGGGCTCATATCCATCGGCCGCTCCAGTTGGCGAAGGCGCCCCAGGCGCCGCCCGCGACGAGGCCGAAAGCCACCGGCGAGACCCCATAGGGCAGGACCCCGCCCAGGGCCTGGATCGATTGGGCGATCACCGGCGCGACGAAGCCGATCCCGAACAGGAACGGCATGAAACGGAACAGGGTCCCCAGGACCTTCTGCATGATGGACGTCCTCCAGATCGCTCAAAGATGACGCACTCGTCACCTTTTGCAAGCCCCGATGACCGCGTCGCCAATTTTCGGTTGAGCGCCTCGCAAAAATACAGCCTGGCCGGAGTCGCTGCAGGCCATATGTTCTGTTTTTGTTCTCATCATCCACCAGGAGAGACCCGTGGTTCAGAGAGCCTATGTGGGCCTCGCCGACCCCTTGCGGGAGTTCGAGGCCCTGCGCCCCTATGCCGACCAGCTGCGCGCCCTGCAGAGGCGCTGCAAGCCGTTCGGCCGCGACTACAACGCCATCGCCATCGCCTTGGATGGCCTGGAGACGGCGGCCTATCACTTCACGCGCCGGCCGCACTTCTATGCGGTGGACACATGAGGCTGAAACCCATCCCGGTCTCGCCCACGGCGCCGATGGAGGATGCGCGCCGCCATCCCGGATGCCGGATGCTGATCTATTGCCGCTCCTGCCGGTTCGCGCGGGCCTATGACCCGGCCCGGATCATCAAGCGCCTGCACGCCACCGGCGCCGGCGGCTTCCGCACCCCCATCGGCCATGTGGCCCGCCACGTCGCCCGCGACTGTCCCGTCTGTGGCCGGCGCCAATGGATCAGCACCCTGGCCTGGCCGGAAGCCCTCGACGCGCGCGAGGCCAAGCGCCTGGCGGGGGTCTATCGCAACTGAGGCTTTCGCCGGCGGCGGCCTGGCCGCATAACCGTCACATGAGACATCTGCTCCTCGCCTTCACCGCCGGCCTGGTCGCGACCACCGCCTGCGCCCAAAACCAGGCCCAGGCCGACCCCTTCATCGGGCTGGAGGACATCGACGCGCCCAAGGCCCTGGCCTGGGTCGAGGGCCAGAACGCCCGCACCGCCGACCGGCTGGAGAAGGACCCGCGCTATGCGGCCTTCCACGCCCAGGCCCGCGCCATCTTCACCGCCGAGGACCGTATCCCCTGGCCGTCGTTCCGGGCCGGCGGGGTCGACAACTTCTGGCAGGACGCCGAGCACACCCACGGGATCTGGCGCCACGCCAGCCTCGCCAGCTTCAAGACCGCCGCTCCGGCCTGGGACGTCACCCTGGATCTCGACGCCCTGTCAAAGGCCGAGGGCAAGAACTGGATCTGGAAGGGCGCGGACTGCAGGAAGCCCACCGAGACCCTCTGCCTGGTCCGCCTGTCCAATGGCGGCGGCGATGCGGTGGAGGTGCGCGAGTACGACACCGCCAAAAAGGTCTTCGTCGCGAACGGTTTCCGCTTCGCCGAGGGCAAGCAGACCCTGGACTGGATCGACGCCGACCATGTGCTGGCCGCCCGGGAATGGACGCCCGGCGAGGTGACCGCCTCCGGCTACGCCTATGTGGTCAAGGTGGTGGGCCGTGACGGCGCGACGCGCGAGGTGTTCCGGGGCCTGCCGACGGACGTCTCCGCCGCCCCGGTGGTGCTGCACGGTGAGGGGGCGCGCGCTGACGCTCTGTTGGTGCGGCGGGGGATCACCTTCTTCGAAAGCGAATACCGGCTTGTGGGCGCGGCCGAGCCCATCGCCCTGCCGAAGAAGTCCGAGTTCGAGGCCTACATCTCCGGCCAGCTGGTCTTCGCCCTCAAGGAGGCCTGGAACGGCTTCGGCGCCGGCGCCCTGGTCAGCTACGATCTGAAGGCCCTGCAGGCCGGGACCGCCAAGCCGGTCCTCATCTTCCAGCCCGGCCCGCGCCAGGCCATCCAGCAGGTGGACGCCACCGACAGCCGGCTGGTGGTCAACCTGCTGGACGAGGTGAAGGGCGCCGTCGACGCCTACGCTTTCACCGGCGGCAAGTGGTCGGCGGCCCGGCGCCTTGCCCTGCCCAAGGACGCCACTTTCGGCCTGCGCTCGACCGCCGGCTCTGACGACCAGCTGTTCGTCTCAGCCGAGGGTTTCCTCGATCCCACCAGCCTGTGGCTGGCCGACGCCGCCGGCGGCCAGGCCGCCCAGCTCAAGGCCCTGCCGGCCCAGTTCGACGCCAGCCGTCACGAGGTGCGCCAGTACTGGGCGACCTCCTCGGATGGGACGAAGATCCCCTATTTCGTGGTCTGGCCCAAGGCGGCCAAGCTCGACGGCTCCACCCCCACCATCATGTACGGCTATGGCGGCTTCGAGATCGCCAAGCCGCCGATCTACCTGCCGGAAATGGGCAAGATCTGGCTGGAGCGGGGCGGCGCCTATGTGATCGCCAATATCCGCGGCGGCGGCGAGTTCGGCCCGGCCTGGCACCAGGCCGTGCTGCGCGACAAGCGCCAGCTCGCCTTCGACGACTTCGCCGCGGTGGCCAAGGACATGACCGTCCGGGGCCTGACCTCGCCCCGGCGTCTAGGGATCTATGGCCGCTCCAACGGCGGCGTCCTGACCACCGTGTCCATGACCCAACACCCGGAGCTGTGGAGCGCGGTGGTGGTGGAAAGCCCGCTGATCGACATGCTGCGCTATCACAAGCTGTCGGCCGGGGCCTCGTGGATCGGCGAGTACGGCGACCCGGACGTCCCCGCCGACGCCGCCTTCATCGCCAGGTACTCGGGCTACCAGAACCTCAAGCCCGGCGTGACCTATCCCGAGGCCTACATCACGACGAACACCCACGACGACCGGGTCCACCCCGGCCACGCCCGCAAGTTCGCCGCCAGGCTGGAGGCCATGGGCGTCCCCTACCTCTATTACGAGCAGACCTATGGCGGTCACGCCAACGACGCCGACCCCGAACTCAACGCCCGCCGCTGGGCCAGGCACTATGTGTACCTGGCGCAGAAGCTGATGGATTGATCTCCAAGGCCGGGTGCTCCTCCTAGAGTGTCATCCCGGAAAGCGCGCAGGGCTTGTCCGGGACCCAGACGCGCGGGGCCTTCCGGAGAGATCGGTATCTATGGGTCCCGGCCCTCCGCTTCGCTGCGGCCGGGATGACACCCATGGATAGCTCCAGGGAGTGCCCCCCTCACACCCGCTCGATCTTGGCGGCGGCGTCGTCCAGGGCCGCGGCGATGGCGTCGACCTGGGCTTCGGAGATCTCGCCCTGGCGCAGGCGCAGGGCCAGCGCGGTATGGAGGTTCTGCATGGCGCGCTGGATGCGCGGACGGGCCCCGGTGGACTGGGCGCCGGCCTCGTCCAGGCGGCTGAAGATGGCGTCCACGCCGGCCCGGTTGGCGTCCAGGGCCTCGCGGCCGGCCTGGGTGATTTCATAGGCCTTGCGGCCGCCCTCGTCGCCGATGGCGCGGACAAACCCCTCGTCCTCGAGCAGGCTGAAGGTCGGATAGACCACGCCCGGCGACGGCCGGTACGACCCGCCCGTGCGCTCTTCAAGTTCGCGGATGATCTCGTAGCCGTGGCGCGGCTTTTCCGAAACCAGGGCAAGGACCACGAACCGCAGGTCGCCGTGCTCCAGCAGCCGGCCGATGCGTCCGCCGCGTCCGCCGCCATGGCGCGCGCCGCGCAGGTGATCCCGCATGTGGCCGCCCCAGCCGTGCCGGCTGTGATGTTCGTGTCGATCCCAAAAGTGTCTATGCATTCTTCGATCCTATTTAGATATGTCTGAATTTCAGATATATCGGAGGATCGGTGAGCGCAAGAGCTATTTTAGATATATCTCACCTTCCCGCTCATCCCGGCGAACGCCGGGATCCAGGTCGTAGAGCGCAGAGCAAGTGGAAAGGCCCATCGCGGGGCGCCGCCCAGAGACCGAGCCATAGGATCTGGTTCCCGGCGTTCGCCGGGATGAGCGGGGGAGCCGCGGAAGGGTGAGGCGCTATTCGCTCTCGACCGGCCGGACGCCGATCAGCTTGCCTTCGGCGATCCGCACCTCAGGTACGGCCTCGCGCGTAAAGGGCAGCCACCAGGTGGCGCCTTGTGGAGGATCGATCTCGAGCAGGTCGCCGGCGCCGAAGTCGTGCACCGACTTTACGCGGCCGAGCACCTCGCCCTCAGGCGTCTCGACGGACAGGCCGATCAGGTCGGCGAGATAGAATTCATCTTCATCTTCCGGCGGCGGCAGGGCGTCGCGGGGGATGAACAGCTTCAGGCCGCGCAGCGCCTCAGCCTGGTCGCGGTCGGCGACCTCCTTGGCGCGGGCGACGACGCCGCCCTTGGCCACGCGGGCCGAGGTGATGGTCAGGCCGTGCGAGCCGTCCTGACGCAACAAGGTCTTATAGGCCGCGAGCGCCAGCGGATCCTCGGTGAAGGTGGAGATACGGATCTCCCCCCGCACACCGAAGGCGCCGGCCACACGGGCGATCTGAAGGAGGCGGTCAGCCATGGGCGATAACCGCCTCCCGTACAGACTTTAGGCTTCGGTCGATTCCGCGGCTTCAGCAGCCGGGGCTTCCTCGGCGGCGGCCGGAGCTTCTTCCACCGCCGGGGCGGCGGCGGCTTCGGCCAGGGCGGCGGCCTTGTCGGCCTCGCGCTGGGCGCGCTCTTCCGCACGTTCCTTGGCCTTCTGGCCGGGCACGCCCTTGGTCGGGTTGTTGCCGGCTTTCCACTCGACGACGCCGGCCTGGCCCAGGAAGCGGGCGACGCGGTCGGTGGGCTGGGCGCCCTTCTTCATCCAGTCCTGGATGCGCTCCAGCTTCAGGGTGACGCGGTTCGGGTCATCCTTCTTCAAGAGCGGGTTGTAGGCGCCGACCTTCTCGATGAAGCGGCCGTCGCGGGGCGAGTGGCTGTCGGCGACGACGATCGAGTAGTAGGGGCGCTTCTTGGCGCCGCCACGGGCGAGACGGATCTTCAGCATAGGTAGTCCTTTGTAAGTCTAGGATTTCTTGAAGGGATTGAAGCCGGGCGGCAGACCGCCCAAGCCGGGAAGTTTTGGGGCTCCGGGGCTGCCGAGGCCGGGCAGCTTGCCGCCAGCGGCCATCTTGCCCAGCTCTTCCAGCTGGGCCGGATCGGGTTGGGGCAGCTTGCCGCCGCCGAGCGACTTGAGGCGGTCCATGCCGCCGCCGCCCATCATGCCGGCCATGCGGGCGAAGCCCTTGCCGCCATCCTTGCTCATCATCTTGAAGGCGTCGGCCATCTGGCGATGCTGCTTCAGGAGACGGTTCACATCGGCCACGTCGACGCCCGCGCCCGCGGCGATGCGGCGCTTGCGCGAGGCCTGCAGGATGTCGGGCTTCTTGCGCTCGGCCTTGGTCATCGACGAGATGATGGCCGCCTGACGGTCCAGCATCTTGTCGTTGATGTTGGCCTCGGCCATCTGCTTCTTGACCTTCTGGACCCCAGGCAGGAAGCCCATCAGGCCTTCCATCCCGCCCATCCGCTTCATCTGCGCGAACTGGTCGGCCATCATGTCCAGGTCGAACTGGCCCTTGGCCAGCTTGCGGGCCATGGCCTCGGCCTTGGCGGTGTCCAGGTCCTGGGCGGCCTTCTCCACCAGGGCGACGACGTCGCCCTGCCCCAGGATGCGGCCGGCCACGCGAGCCGCGTCAAAGACGTCGAGCCCGTCGATCTTTTCCGAGACGCCCAGGAACTTGATCGGCAGGCCGGTGACCGCCCGCATGGACAGGGCCGCGCCGCCGCGGCCGTCGCCGTCGGCGCGGGTCAGCACCAGGCCGGTCAAGGGCAGGCGCTCGTGGAAGGCCTTGGCGGTGCGCACCGCGTCCTGGCCGGTCAGGCTGTCGGCCACCAGCAGGGTCTCGGACGGGTTCGCGATCTTCGCGATCTCCGCGGCCTCGGCCATCATGGCCTCGTCCAGGGTGGTGCGGCCAGCGGTGTCCAGGATCAGGACGTCATAGCCCTGCAGCTTGGCCGCCGACATGGCCCGGCGGGCGATGTCCGGGGCGGTCTGGCCGGCGACGATCGGCAGGCTGTCGACCTCGGCCAGCTTGGCCAGCATGGCCAGCTGCTCCATGGCCGCCGGGCGGCGGGTGTCCAGCGAGGCCAAGAGGACCTTCTTGCGGTCCTTCTGCAGCTTCAGCGCCAGCTTGCCGGCGGTGGTGGTCTTACCCGAGCCCTGCAGGCCGGCCATCAGGATGACGGTCGGCGGGTTCAGCGAGAGGTTCAGGCCCTCGGCCGCCTCGCCGCCCAGCATCTCGACAAGGCCGTCATAGGTGATCTTGACCACCTGGTCGGCCGGGCGGACCGAACGGATGACCTCTTCGCCGGAGGCCCGTTCCTTGGCCTTGGCGATGAACTCGCGCACCACCGGCAGGGCGACGTCGGCCTCGAGCAGGGCCACGCGCACCTCGCGCAGCGCCTCGTCGATGTCCTTTTCGGACAGCACGCCACGACCGGAGAGCCGGTCGAAAACGGAAGACAGCCGATCTGTAAGTGCGTCGAACACTAGCGAACTCCGCGAGCATTTCCCGAATGGGAAATGCGCACCTAAAAAACCTGCGTTGTCGAAGACAACGCGGGGGCCCAAACGCAATCGACCCCCGTGGACGATCACGTCGACGGGGGGCCTCGCCGCCCTCGTCCCAAATCACATATGGGGGTCGTGGCGGTGGAGGGCGCGATTGCTCTGCGCCGGAAGGGGCGGCTTATGCGCGCAAAGCCCGGAAAGGTCAAGGAAAGTGAGTTAGCGCCCGCTCTCCAAAGCGGTCCAGGCCAGTCGGACCGCTAGCTGTATCGCGCTCAGGATCAGCACCACGAGCAGGTAGCGGCGGGCTTTGGTCCGATGGAGTACTGCCTTTTGCGACAATATGGGCCGTCGCCCTGAAATCTTCTGGGGCAGCACAGCCGTGATCGGCGCGCCTTCGCTGACCATCTGGCGGGCGTGCGCGACCGCAAGGATGATCGACGCGATCAAGGCGATTGCGAAGCCGAGAACGACGGCCGCAACCAGAGCAAGGAACGCGCCCACCGTCATTCGGCACCCCTTGACTGGTCATTTCAAATGACCACATCCTTGAACATGACAGACACCACAACCTACACGGTGACCGAGTTCAAGGCGAAGTGCCTGGACATCCTCGACCGCCTCGGCTCCGGCAAGCTGGAGCGCGTGGAGGTGACCAAGCGTGGCAAGGTCATGGCGGTGCTGACTCCGCCCAAGCCAACCGAGGCGGAGGTGGCGGGCCTTTTCGGGTTCATGGAGGGCAGCGTGAGCATTCCGCCGGGCTTCGATCTGACCGAACCTGTCCTGGACGAGCCCTTCCTCGCCGAGACCGGCAAGCTTCATAATTGAAGCCCCCGTGCTGATCCTCGACACCTGCGCCCTGATCTGGCTGATCAACCGGACACCCATCGCTCCAACGGCGTTGGTGGACATCGAACGCGCGGCCGGTGAGGCCGCGTTGCTGGTCTCCACCGCCTCGGCGTGGGAGATTGGTCTCCTCAGTCGGCGGGCGGGGCGGCCGGGCGCTCTGCACTTCACCCCAGACCCGAAGACCTGGTTCACGCGCGCCCTGACCGCGCCGGGTCTGACACTTGCGGCCCTGACACCGGAAATTGTCATCGACGCCTCGCACCTGCCCGGCGACTTGCACAGCGACCCGGCAGATCGCTTGATCATCGCTACCGCACGTCACCTGGGCGCCACGATCGTCACCAGGGACCAAAAGATCCTCGACTACGCCCAGGCGGGGTTCGTCGAGGCCCTGGCCTGCTGACGCCTCACCCCGTCGGGAAGCCCTTGTCGCGGAGATAGGCCTTCACGTCCGGGTCGCGGCCGCGGAAGGCCCGGTACTGGTCGGCGGGGTCCACGGTGTTCCCGACGCTCATGATCGTGTCGTGCAGGCGCTTGGCCATGGCCTTGTCATAGGGCCCGCCCGCCTCCTCGAAGGCCTCAAAGGCGTCGTGGTCCAGCACCTCGGACCAGAGATAGCTGTAGTAGCCGGCCGAATAGCCGTCCGAGGCGAAGACGTGCTGGAACTGCGGGGTGCGGTGGCGCATCGGCAGCTCCTCGGGCATGCCCAGCTTCTTCAGCTCGTCGCGCTCGAAGGCGTCCGGGTCGATGTCGGCGTCGCCGGCCAGGTGCAGCTTCATGTCGATCAGGGCCGAGGACAGGTACTCGGTCACGTCGAAGCCGGTGCGGAAGGTGTGGGCCTTGTTGATCTTCTCCACCAGCTCGGCGGGGATCGGCTTGCCGGTCTGGTAGTGCAGGGCGAAGCGGTTCAACACCTCTGGTGTCGACAGCCAGTGCTCGTTGAGCTGGGAGGGGAACTCCACATAGTCCCGGGCCACCGCCGTGCCCGACAGGGATGGATAGGCGACCTTGGAGTTCAGGCCGTGCAGGGCGTGGCCGAACTCGTGGAACATGGTCTTGGCGTCGTCCCAGGAGACCAGGACCGGCTCGCCCGGCGCGCCCTTCACGAAGTTGGCGTTGTTGGAGACGATGGTGGTCACCGCCCCGTCGAAGGTCGACTGCGACCGGTAGGCGTTCATCCAGGCGCCGGAGCGCTTGCCGGCTCGCGCATAGGGATCGAAGTACCACAGGCCCACATGGGCGCCGTCGGCGGCCTTCACCTCCCAGACGGTGATGTCCGGATGAGCGACGGGAACGTCCGTGACGGGGGTAAAGCTGAACCCGTAGAGCTGGCCGGCGGCCCAGTGCATGCCCTCGCGCAGCTTGTCGAGCTGCAGGTAGGGCTTCACCGCGTTCATGTCCAAGGCGTAGAGGTCGGCCCGCACCTTCTCGGCGTAGTAGCGGTAGTCCCAGGGCGCGATCTTGACGCCGCGCTTCTCGGTGTCGGCGATGGCCTGCATTTGGCTGACCTCCTGGCGGACGCGGGCGATGGCGAAGGGCCAGACCCGCATCATCAGGTCCATGGCGGCCTCCGGCGTCTTGGCCATGGCCGGCTCCACGCGCCAGTGGGCGTGGGTGGGATAGCCGAGGATCTTCGCCCGCTCGGCCCGCAGCTTCAGGATCTGCTTGATGATGGCGTTGTTGTCGTGGGCGTCGCCGTTGTCGCCGCGGGAATAGAAGGTCCGCCAGACCTTCTCGCGCAGGTCCCGTCGCGACGAATAGGTCAGGAAGGGGTCGATGGAGGAACGGGTGTTCAGGATGGCGAACTCACCCTTGTGGCCCCGCGCCTCGGCCGCTGCAGCCGCCGCGGCGCGGACGTCCTCGGGCAGGCCGCTCAGCTCGCTCTCGGTGCGCAGGTAGAGGACATAGTCGGTCTCGTCGGCGAGCAGGTTCTGGCTGAACTGGGTGAACAGGCCGGCCAGCTGCTGGTTGATCTGGGCCACCCGGGCCTTGTCGGGCGCCGACAGCTTGGCGCCGGCGCGCACGAACCGGGTCCAGTAGAGCCAGGCCAGGCGCTGCTGTTCGGGGGTTAGCCCGGCGCGGGCTTCATAGACCGCCGCGATGCGGGCGAAGAGCGCCGGGTTCTGCAGGATGGCGTCGTTGTGGGCGGCCAGCTTCGGGGCCATGGCCTTGTCGACGTCGCGCACCTCCGGCGTGGACAGGGTCCCGCTCCAGATCCCGTAGATCACGCCCACGCGTTCACCCATCGCCCCGGACCGCTCAAGGGCCGCCAGGGTGTTGTCGAAGCTGGGCGGGGCCTTGTTGGCGCAGATCGCGTCCACTTCGGCCCGCTCCTGGGCCATGGCCTCGGTCAGGGCGGGGGCGAAGTCGGCGACCTTGACCTTGTCGAACGGCGGGACCCCGCCATAGGGGCCGGTCCAGGCCAGGGTCAGGGGATTGGCCTGCGCCTGGGCGAAGGCCGGCAGGGCCGGCAGGGTGGCCAGGGCCGCCGAGGCGGTAAGAAAGGTGCGCCGCTTCATGGGAACTCCGCAATGACTTGTCGGAGACACTATGGGGCAGGCGCGTTCTCGTCACATGACGGGCCGGTAATGTTACGCGGCTGAGCGCTGGTCCGGGCGTTCCGCGATCTGCAGCGCCTCGAGGCAAAGGCGGCCCGCCTCGTCCGCAGGCACGCCGAGCGCGCCCAGCACCAGGCTCAACACCGCGGCGGTGTGGTCATGGCCCGCGCGGCCATCGACGATATTGCGCAGCGAGGCGCGCCCGGCGCCCATCGCCAGGGTCCGCGCCGCCAGCAGGTCGGTGATCTTGAACCGGCCGATGGCGCGCCCGCGCTCCAGGATGCCCTCCACCCGGCTCACATGGCGGACCTGCGAGGCCAGCTGCAGCTGTTCGGCCCGCACATTGGCCCAGCGCCGGGTCGGGTCATCGACGGTGAGCCGCGCGATGAGCGCGCCGAACACGGCGAACTCCAGGGCCGGATCCTCGATCCCGTCCAGGACACCGGCGATGGCGGTCTCCACGCTTTCGGCCACGCCGTGGGAGACGGCCTCCACCAGCTCGGCGGCCGACTGGAAGTAGTTGTAGAAGGTCCCGCGGGCGATGCCGGCGGCGGCCACGAAGTCCTCGATGGTGGCGGCCGAACCCTTGGCGGAGATCACCCCGACAGCGGCCTCCATGATCCGGGCGCGCGTCTTCGCCCGCCGGAGCTCGGCGTTGAGGGCGCGCGCCTCGAGATTGATCTTCACCAAGCCGCGGGTCTCGTCAGGCCGCGCGCGGCAGGTACTGTTCGATCGCCCGGGCGGTGGCCAGGGACCGGGCGTCGCCCTGGGCGCGCAGGGCCTCGATCTCTTCGCCCAGGGCGGCCGAGATCTCGCGATAGGCCAGGGGCGACAGGTTCAGCAGGGCGCGCGTGGACGCCTTGGCGAGCGCCAGGGCGGTCTGCAGGTCCAGTTCGGCGGCGATGGTCCAGTTGGCGTCGGCGGCGGCGACAGGTTCGGGCGCGCTCACGACGCGCGGGTCTTCCGGCATGTTCGGTCTCGGATCGGATTTTATGACGCACTGTACGCCAGCGAGGCCGCGCGTCGGGGGCCGCGCCGGGACGACGGTGGGGGGAGGCCGTCCGGGTCAACTTTTGTGCGGTGCATATAAGTCGGGGTGACAACTGTGTCAATCTGACACTGACACCGGTCTCCGTCGCCTTTTACAGTGGTTTACAGTTAAGCCGCGGGTGGGCTGGCGGAGGCGGCGCGGCTGGTCTACGCCTTGGTCCATGGCCATTGGCGTTTTCGATTCCGGAGTCGGCGGACTGACCGTCCACCGCAGGCTTGTGGACCGCTTTCCGCAGGCGGATTTCATCTATCTGGCCGACCAGGCCCACGCGCCCTATGGCGGTCGCGGCGGCGAGGAGATCGTCGACCTGACCCGCGCGGGCTGCGAGAGCCTGTTCGCCGCTGGCTGCGACCTGGTGGTCCTGGCCTGCAACACCGCCTCGGGCGTGGCCCTGCGCCGCCTGCAGCAGACCTGGCTGCCCGGTTACCGCAAGACTCTGGGCCGGCCGGTCAATGTGCTGGGCATTATCGTCCCCACCATCGAGGCGGCCACTGGCCTGCCCTGGGAGCATGAGGCCGAGCGCCGGGGCGACAAGGTCGAGAAGCTGGACGTCCTGGCCGTATTCGCCACCCCGGCCACGGTGAAGTCCCGGGTCTATGAGATCGAGATCGACAAGCGCCGACAGGACGTCGCGGTGTTCTCCGAGCCCTGCCCGGAGCTCGCCCGGCTGATCGAGCGCGGCGCGGGCGCGGTGGAGCTGGCCACGGCGGTCGAGGCCCACGTGAAGGCCATCACCACCCGGATCGGCCGCCCGCCGGACCGGGCGATCCTCGGCTGCACCCACTATGAGATGGTGGCCGACATGTTCCGCGCCGCCCTGCCGCCTGGAACGCCCCTGATCCACCAGCCCGACTCCACCGCCGACGCCCTGGAAGCCTATCTGGCCAAGCACCCGGAATACGACGCCGGGACCGGCGGCGCGCGGGTGTTCCTCACCACCGGAACGCCTGGGCCGCAGAACGCGCTGGTTGAAAGTTTCTGGGGCGGGGCCCTAAGCTTCGGCGCGGCCTGATCCCGGCCGCGAGGAGGTCGCGGCATGAAACCTGTGGTCCTGGCCCTTGGGGCCTTTCTGATGGCTGGGCCTGCGCGCGCCGAGGTGGTCGACGCTCAGCCGAACGGCTTTGAGAGCCGGTTCAACGTCACTGTGAACGCTCCGCCCGCGGCGGTCCGCGCCGCCATGCTGAACATCGCTGGCTGGTGGGACCCCTCCCACACCTATTCCGGCGACGCCAAGAACCTGTCCCTGGACCTGGCGGGCGGCTGCTTCTGCGAGACCCTGAAGACCGGCTATGTGCGGCACATGACGGTGGTCTACGCCGACGCCAGCGCGGTGCGGCTGCAGGGCGCGCTCGGGCCGCTGCAATCCACCGGCGCCATCGGCCACCTGACCTTCGCCTTCAAGCCGGCGGCCGAGGGCAAGACCACCCTGGTCGTCTCCTATGTCGTCGGCGGCTACGCCAAGGGCGGCCTGGGCGAGGCCTGGGCCAAGCCGGTGGACTCCGTCATCGGCGTCCAGGTCGGCCGGCTGAAAGCCTACGCCGAAAAGCCAGGCTGATCGGCGAGAGACGCTTCCAGAATATCGCTGAGCCGACCGCCTGCGACATAGGCTGCGAGGCTGTCGGAGAGCGGCAGGCCGGCGCTGTGCAGGGCGTCGGCCTGGGGGGCCTCGACCCGGGTAGAGATGGGGATCACGCCGCTCCAGACCGGCCAGGCCTCGTCAGGCGGGATCATGCCGGCGCCGTTGGCCTTGGTCTTGGCGGCGGCCTCCTCGATGGTCATCTCCACCACGGCGATCTGCTTCAGCTCTGTCTCGCTGGGCGGGCGGACCTCCCGCGTGCGGCCCGGATAGAGGCGCTCGAGAAAGGCGGCCATGGCGACGGCCTTCTCGCCGGGCTCCTCGATCAGCCGGGTCCGGCCAAAGGCCATGACCGAGCGGAACTGGATCGAGTGCATGAAGGCCGACCGCCCGGCGATCAGGCCGTCCAGGTGGGTCACCGCGACGCACACCGGCAGGCCGCCGGCCTGGGCCTGCAGCATCCGGCTGCCCGCCGCCCCATGCCAGTAGAGCCGACGGCCCTCGCGCCAATAGGCCGTGGGCGTCACGAAGGGCTGGCCGTCGATGACATAGGCCACATGCGCCACCAGGCCGGCGTCGAGCACCGCATGCACCGCTGCGGCGTCATAGCTGGCGCGATCCGGGCGGCGGCGGACCCGGCTGCGGGGGCTGGTCGGATAGGTGTCGGTCATGGGCTTCTTCCCTTGTCCTCACCGTGCTAGGCCGGAAGCGGTCTGAACAAGAGATCCATTTCCGCAAGGTTGATCAGACCACTTCAGGAGCCACCATGAGCTGGGCCGAGGTCTATCCCTGGGAGCCGCCCGCCGCTCCGGTCGTGCGCGGGGTCTATGGCCAGGTGCGCGAGGCGATCCTCAGCGGCGCCCTGGCGCCCGGCGCGCGTCTGCCGTCCAGCCGCGACCTCGCCGCCCGCCTGGGCGTGGCGCGGGCCAGCGTGGTCAGCGCCTATGAACAGCTGCTGGCCGAGGGCTACGCCGTGGGCCGGCCAGGCTCGGGCACCTATGTCCGCGCCGACCTGTCCGGGGTGCTCGACGCCCCCGCCGCTCCGACCCCGGCCGTCGCCCCTGCGCCGGGCCTGCCC
>NZ_JBHTLQ010000034.1:0-39179 GCF_042679085.1 Phenylobacterium conjunctum
GCCGACGGCGCCGCCGGCCAGGCCCGCGAACTGCGCGCCGCCCTGGAAGCCCGGCTCGAGGCCGCCGCCGAGCGCCTGGCCGAGGTGACCAACCAGATCCGGGAGACCGCCCGGGTCGAGCCCGAGCAACTGGCCCAGCGCCTGTCGGACGAGGCCGTGGCGATTCCCACCGAGGCCGGCGGGATCGAGACCCACCTCTACGCCCTGGAGCGCCAGCGGGACGGCATCGGGCCGGTCAACCTGCGGGCCGAGGAAGAGGCGGTCGAATACGCCCAGCGCCTGGAGACCATCCAGAGCGAGCGCGCTGACCTGGTCGGCGCCATCGCCAAGCTGCGCCAAGGCATCGATGAGTTGAACGGCGAGGGCCGCGAGCGGCTGCTGGCCGCCTTCGAGGTCATCAACGACCACTTCAAGACCCTGTTCGAGGCCCTGTTCCAGGGCGGCCAGGCCGAGCTGCGCCTGGTCGAATCCGACGATCCGCTGGAAGCCGGTCTGGAGATCTTCGCCTGCCCGCCCGGCAAGCGGATGGCGACCATGAGCCTGATGAGCGGCGGCGAGCAGGCCCTGACCGCCTGCGCCCTGATCTTCGGCGTCTTCCTGGCCAACCCGGCGCCGATCTGCGTGCTGGACGAGGTGGACGCGCCCCTGGACGACGCCAATGTCGACCGGTTCTGCAACATGCTGGACGAGATGCGCCGCCGCACGGAGACCCGGTTCATCGCCATCACCCACAACCCGGTGACCATGTCGCGCATGGATCGGCTGTTCGGCGTGACCATGGCCGAGCGGGGTGTCTCCCAGCTGGTGTCGGTCGACCTGCGGCAGGCCGAGGCCATGGCGGCCCAATAGGGCCCGGTTCGGGCGCTCCGCACGCCCCGCTTTGCGCCGCAAGCCATGGGGAATCTGCGCCTGTCGTTGCGGAAGATGCGACGCGCACCATAATTCTCAATATTTTCAAAGCTCTAAATAGGGTTTGCCTAGCCTTGACGCACCGCACCCACGCCTATAGGTTCCGCGCGACTTGAAGCCCGGGGCTGTGGCGGAGACGTCATGGTCGCCAGACCGCGTGACGCATGCCAAATCCGGACAATTCGCGCGATGAGGCGATCAAAAGCCTCGACGAGCGAGCCGACGCCCTGGCGGCCCGGACGGCGAAAATCACGCCGGACTACGGCTCCAAGGCAGCGGGTTACGGTTACCGTCTGATGGCTGTGCTGTTGGGCGGCGCGTTCGTGGGGATCGGGTTCGGCGCCGTTGTCGACGTCCTGGCCCACACGGCGCCCTTCGGAATGATTGTCGGGGTCCTTGCGGGCTTCGGCATGTCGATTTGGATGGCCGTTCGTTCGGCCCAGCGGATGAGCGCCGAAGCGGCGAGCGAGTGGGGTCCGGTCACGGACCTGCCGCCCGACGACGAGGACGATTGAAGGAGTTCGAGGCGGCATGGCCAGCCCGATGCATCAGTTCGAGATCCAGCCGGTTCTCACCCTGCCCACCGTCAATGTCCCGGGCATCGGCGCGATCGACCTGTCGATCAACAACTCCATCATGTCCATGCTCATCGCTGCGGCGCTGATCGTGGCCTTCTTCACCATCGCGACCGCCAAGTCGGCCGTGGTGCCCGGCCGTCTGCAAGTGATGGCCGAGGGGATCTTCAGCTATATCGACGACCTGGTGACGGGGATCATCGGCCACGAGGGCCGCGCCTTCTTCCCCTACGTCTTCACGGTCTTCCTGTTCGTCCTGGCGATGAACTTCCTCGGCCTGTTCCTGATGTTCACCTCGACGTCGCAGCTGGCCGTCACCGCCACCCTCGGCGGCATGACCATCCTGCTGGTGCTGCTGATCGGCTTCATCCGCAACGGCGCCAACATGTACAAGCTGTTCGTCCCGGCGGGCGTGCCCTGGTACATGCTGATCCTGGTGACCCCGATCGAGTTCATCTCGTTCCTGCTGCGCCCGGTCACCCTCGCCCTTCGACTTTTCGGCAACATGCTCGGCGGCCACGTGGCCCTGAAGGTGTTCGCCGGCTTCGTGGTTTCGCTGAGCGCGCTCGCCGCGACCGGCGGCATCGCCACCCTCGGCTACGCCGGCGCGGCCCTGTCTCTGGGCGGCGTGGTGGCGCTCACGGCGCTCGAATTCCTGGTGGCTTTCCTCCAGGCGTTCGTCTTCGCGGTTCTGACCTGCGTCTACCTCAACGACGTGGTCAATCTCGGCCATCACCACTGACGGCCAACCCTCAAATCTCAACTTCTCAACGGGACTAGATCAAATGGAAGCGGAAGCGGCTAAGTACATCGGCGCGGGCCTCGCGACCCTCGGCATGATCGGCGCGGGCATCGGCGTCGGCACCATCTTCTCGGGCTTCCTGCAAGGCGCGACGCGTAACCCGTCGGCCGCCGGTGGCCAATTCACCAACCTGATCCTCGGCGCGGCTCTGACCGAAGCCCTGGGCATTCTGGCCTTCGTGCTCGGCCTGCTGATCCTCTTCAGCTAAGCCAAGATCCGCAGCAAGGGGCGACGGGCGCTCAGCGTCCGGCCGCCCCTCTGTCTTTGAGGACGTCCAAGCCTTATGGCCGCCGAACCCACTACCCAACCCGCCGATACAGCGCCCGCCCATGCGGGGGCCTCGACGGAAGCCGCCGAACACGGCGGTGGCGGGCTGCCCCAGTTCAAGTTTGAATACTGGGGCGGTCAGATCGTCTGGCTGCTGCTGATCTTCACCGTCCTCTATGTCCTGCTGGCCAAGGTCTTCACGCCTCGGATCCGCAAGATCATGGACACCCGCGCCGAAACCATCGCCTCGGCGGTGGAGCAGGCGAAGTCGGTGCAGGCCCAGGCTGACGCCCAGGCCGCGGACGCCAAGGCCGAGATCGACCAGGCCCGCGCCCAGGCGCGCGCCGTGGCCGCCGAAGCCAAGGCCAAGGCCAACGCGGAAATGGCCCAGCGCCAAGCCGCCGAGGACGAGCGTCTGGCCGGTGAACTCGCCAAGGCCGAGGAGCGTATCCGTGGCCTGCGTGACGCCGCCATGTCCAACGTCGAAGGCATTGCGGTCGAGACCGCCCAGGCCATCGTCGAGCACCTGACCGGGGACAAGGTCACCGCCGCCCAGGTCAAGGCCGCAACCGCTCAAGGAGCCGCCTGATGCCTGAATTCCTGAACCCCGCCGAGGCTGAGTTCTGGGTTGGCGTCGGCCTCCTGATCTTCCTCGGCATCGTCGTTTTCGTCGCCAAGGCCCCCAAGGCCATCGCCGCGGCGCTGGACGCGCGCACCGTCGCCATCCAGACCGACCTCGACGAGGCCGCCCGGATCCGTGCGGAAGCCGAAGCCCTGCTGGCCACCTTGAAGGCTGAGCGGGCGGAAGCCGAGGCTCAGGCCAAGGAGATGCTCTCCGCCGCACAGGAACAGGCCCGCCTGTTCGCCCAGGACGCGGAAGCCAAGCTCAAGGAAAGCCTGGCCCGTCGCCAGCAACTCGCCGAACGCAAGATCGCCAACGCCGAAGCGCAAGCCCAGGCCGACGTGAAGGCTGCGGCGGCCGAGCTGGCCGCCAAGATGGCGGAAGACGTGCTGGCCAAGCGTCTGGCCGGCGCCAAGACCGACCCTCAGGTCGACGCGGCGATCAGCCAGATCTCGACCCGACTGCAGTAGTCTCTACGCTTTAGCGGTCCGGCGCTTGAACAGCGAGCGCCGGATCCGCGAAGCCACCCGAAGCCGCGGTGGCAGGATGAGTTTCTCCATCCGCAACAGCTGTTCCCAAAAGATCTTCAAGAGCTTCGGGTCCCGCCGCAGCAGCCGCCGGATCGGCGAGGCCACCCGCGGGTGCGCCTGGGCGAAGCGCACGAACTGACGGCGCGCCTTGAACGAATTCCGCAGCACCAGCATCAGGCCGACCACCACCACCGGCAGACCGCCGGGGCCTGGCAGGGGCGACAGCACCACGCCGATGATCACCAGCAGGACGCCAACCACCACACCGGCGAACCGCATCACACGCGCCAGGGCGGCGCGGGCGCGGGCGTCGGAGGCGCGTTCCACGCGCGGGCTGGGTAGGGCCATGGTCAAGGCGTCGGACCTGGATGAAGGAAGCGCCCGCGCAAACGGGCTCCCCCGATATTTGGGCGCGACCTTGCGTCTTAAAGGCGACGCGCCCGTTAAATTTGAACCTTAACGCTGCTATTCCGCGGCGATGGGCGGTGCGGCGGCAGGAATACGCGAAGCTGTGGCGCCGCGAACACGGCGGCGGCGCACAAGCCACAGTCGCGAGCGCTTGGCCACCCGCCAGCGCCCCGGCAGCAGAAGGCGCTCCATGCGCAGGAGCTGCTGCCAGGCCACGGCGGCCACTTCAGGCTCCCGGCGCAGCAGGCGGCGCAGGGGGAAGACCATCTTCGGGTGCGCCTTCTGGATCTGGACGAACCGGCGACGCGCCTTGAACGAATTCCGCAACACGATCATCAGACCGAGCACCAGGATCGGCAGGCCCAGGTGACCGGGCAGCGGCGCGGTCACCAAGCCCACAAGCATGATGAACAGACCAAGCACCGTCGCCATGAAGCGCCCGATCCTCGCGAGCATCTCACGGGCGGGGGCGTCTGACGCGCGCAGGAATGGCACGCTGGGCACAGCGAAGGTCACAGTCGATCCTGAGGGTTGCGGTCCGCGCCCGGTCAGGGGAGGTCGGGCGGTGGCCGCGTAAGTCCGATATTGGAACGCATTTGCGCCCCGTAAAGCCGACTGACCCGTTAAATTTCGTCCATGCCGCCCTTGGCTGCGCTATTCCGCCGCGAGAGGCGCCGGCGCCACAGTCGTGGGTTCCGGGCGCCACGTCAGCTTGGGCTTCCGGGCCGCGAGCGTCTCGTCCAGCCGCCGCATCGGGGCCAGATAGGGCGCACCCTTGAACCGATCGCCGTCACCGGCCTTGGCCGCTTCGGCCAGGGCGAGCAGCGCGTCGCAGAATCGGTCGAGCTCCTGCTTTGATTCGGTCTCGGTCGGCTCGATCAGCATCGCGCCATGCACCACCAGCGGGAAGTACATGGTCATCGGGTGGAAGCCCTCGTCGATCATCGCCTTGGCGAAGTCGAGGGTGGTGACGCCGGTGCCCTCCAGCCAGGCGTCATCGAACAGGGCCTCGTGCATGCACGGACCGTCCGGGAAGGCCGGGCTCATGGCGCCGGACAGCCGGGCCTTGATGTAGTTGGCGTTCAACACCGCGTCCTCGGCGACCTGGCGCAGGCCGTCCGAGCCATGGCTCAGCATGTAGGCGTAGGCGCGCACGAACATGCCCATCTGGCCCTGGAAGGCCACCATGCGGCCGAAGCCTTGGGCGGCCTCGTCCACGCAGTCCTCGACCAGCTTGAAGCCCTCGTGGCCCGAGACGACCCAGGGGGCCGGGGCGAAGGGGGCGAGCGCCTCGGACAGCACCACCGGGCCCGCGCCCGGCCCACCGCCGCCGTGGGGCGTCGAGAAGGTCTTGTGCAGGTTGATGTGCATGGCGTCGACGCCCAGGTCGCCCGGGCGCACCCGGCCGACGATGGCGTTGAAGTTGGCGCCGTCGCAGTAGAAGTAGGCCCCCGCGGCGTGGGTCAGCTTGGCGATCTCGATGATGTCGCGTTCGAACAGGCCGCAGGTGTTGGGGTTGGTGACCATGATGGCCGCCACATCGGGGCTCAGCTTGGCCGCCAGGTCGGTCAGGTCCACGCGGCCGTCCGGGGTCTGGGCGATCTCGGTGACGTCATAGCCGACGAAGGCGGCGGTGGCCGGGTTGGTGCCGTGGGCCGAGGTCGGCACCAACACCGTGCGGCGATGGCCCTGGCCCTTGGCCTCGTGCGCGGCCTTGATGGTCAGCAGGCCGCAGAGCTCGCCGTGCGCGCCCGCCTTGGGCGACAGGGCGACGGCCGGCATGGCGGTCAGGGTCTTGAGCCAATGCGCCAGGCTGTCCATCAGCTCCAGCGCGCCCTGGGTCGTGGAGACCGGGGCCAAGGGGTGCAGGTCCGCAAAGCCCGGCAGGCGGGCGGCCTTCTCGTTGAGCCGCGGGTTATGCTTCATCGTGCACGAGCCCAGCGGATAGAGGGCCAGGTCGATGGCGTGGTTCTTCTGCGACAGGCGCACATAATGGCGCACGGTCTCAGGCTCGGAGAGCCCCGGCAGGCCGATGGGCGCCGTGCGGGTCAGGCCCGCCAGGTCCGAGGCGTCCAGCTCGGCCGGCTCCAGGTCGACGCCGGTCTTGTCCCAGCCGCCCAGTTCGAAGATCAGCGCTTCGTCTTGCATCAGGCCACGCGCGCCGGTCAGCGAGCTGACGGCGACAGAGGCGCCGGCCTGGGGTTGGGTCGGACGGCCCACGTTCAACATGCTCATCAGAGGGTCCTCCCTTGAAGGGCCTTGGCGAAGGCGGCGATATCCTCGGCCGTCGTGGTCTCGGTGGCGGCGACCAGCAGGACGTCGTCCAGGCCGGCCTTGGGATCCAGCCGCGAGAACGGCACGCCGGCGACGATCCCGTCAGCCAGCAGGGCCTCGACGCAAGACGCCGCGCCGCCCGGAACCCGGATCGCGAACTCGTTGAAGAACCGCGGGCTCAGCACCTCGACGCCCGGCACAGCGGCCAGGGCGTCGCGCAGCTGGCGGGCCTTGGCGTGGTTCACCGCCGCCAGGTCGCGCAGGCCGCGCTCGCCCAGCAGGGTCATGTGGATCGAGAAGGCCAGGGCGCAGAGGCCCGAGTTGGTGCAGATGTTCGAGGTCGCCTTCTCGCGGCGGATATGCTGCTCGCGGGTCGACAGGGTCAGGACGAAGCCGCGGCGGCCCTCGGCGTCCACCGTCTCGCCGCACAGGCGGCCCGGCATCTGGCGCACGAACTTCTCACGGCAGGCGAAGAGGCCGACATAGGGTCCGCCAAAGCCCAGCGGCACGCCGATGGACTGGCCCTCGGCCACGGCGATGTCCGCCCCCATCTCGCCCGGTGACTTGAGCAGGCCATAGGAGACGGCTTCGGTCGTCACCACGATCAGCAGCGCGCCGGCCGCATGGGCGGCCTCGGCGATCTTGGTCACGTCGGTGACCACGCCGAACACGTTCGGGGTCTGCACGACGACGCAGGCGGTGTCCGGGGTGATGGCGTCCACCACCGCGGCCTCGGCGTCGATGGCCACGTCCAGCCGGGCGATGTCCATGCCCTCGGCGTGGGCGATGGTCTGGGTCACGGCCGCATAGTGCGGATGCAGACCGCCTGACACGACCGCGCGATTCTTCCGGGTCACCCGCTTCGCCATCAGCACGGCCTCGGCGCAGGCCGTGGAGCCGTCGTACATCGAGGCGTTGGCCACCTCGAGCCCGGTCAGGGCCGCCACCTGGGTCTGGAACTCGAACAGCACCTGCAGGGTGCCCTGCGCGATTTCCGGCTGGTAGGGCGTGTAGCTGGTCAGGAACTCCGAACGCTGGATGATGTGATCCACCGTCGACGGAATGTGGTGCTTATAGGCCCCTGCCCCGCAGAAGAACGGCCCCGCCCCCGCCGGCCGGTTCTTGGCCGCCAGGCTGTTCAGGTGACGCTCGACCTCCATCTCGCCGGCATGGCGCGGCAGGTCGAACAGCTCGGCCTTGCGGGCCGCGGCTGGAACGTCGGCGAACAGGTCATCGACGGAGGAAACACCGATCACGCCCAGCATCTGGGCGCGATCAGCCTGGGTCAGGGGCAGGTAGCGCATCGGGGAACCTAGAGGGTGGCGAGGTAGGCTTCATAGGCGTCGCGGTCCATCAGGGCCTCGTACTCGGCCTTGTCCGCGACCTTCAGCTTGGCGAACCAGCCGGCCTTCTCGGGTTGGTCATTGACGGTCTCGGGCGCATCGCCCAGGGCGCTGTTGCCCTCGGTCACTTCGCCGGAGATCGGCGCGTACACGTCGGACGCCGCCTTCACGCTCTCGACCACCGCCAGGCCGTCGCCGGCCTTCACCGACTTGCCGGCGTCCGGCACTTCCACGAACACCACGTCGCCCAGCTGTTCGGCGGCGTAGGCGGTGATGCCGACGGTGGCGATGTCGCCGTCCAGCTCGACCCACTCGTGATCCTTGGTGAAACGCATGGGAGTGTCCTTCCTCAGAGCTTGCGGACGTAGCGATGGGGCGCAAACGGCATCCGCACGACCTCAGCCGACTGATGCTTGCCGCGCACGATGACTTTCAGCTTCTGGCCCGGCTGGGCCAGGGCCGGGGGCACGAAGCCCATGGCGATGGGGGCCGACAGGCTGGGCGCGAAGCCGCCAGAGGTCACGACGCCGATCACGGCGCCCGACTCATCGGCGATCTCGGCGCCCTCGCGGGCCGGGGCGCCTTCCAGCACCCGCAGGCCGACCCGCTTGCGCGCGGGGCCCTCGGCCAGTTCCTTGGCGACCCGCGCCGCGCCGGGGAAGTCCCGCGCCTCGCGACGCTTCACCGACACGGCGAAGGCCAGGTCCGCCTCGATCGGGCTGACGCTCTCGTCGACATCATGACCATAGAGCGGCAGGCCGGCTTCCAGGCGCAGGCTGTCGCGCGCGCCCAGGCCGATGGGCTTCAGCCGCGGATCTTCGAGCAGCAGATCCCAGATCCGCTCGGCCTCCGAGGCCGGGACCGAAATCTCGTAGCCGTCCTCGCCCGTATAGCCCGAGCGGGAGATCAGAATGTTGGTCCCAAAACCCGGCATGGCCCGGCTGTCCATGAACACCATGCCCAGCGCCGCGGGCAGGTGGCGGCCGACCACGGCGGCGGCTTCCGGCCCTTGGACGGCCAGCAGCGCCCGGTCCTCCAGGCGCTCAATGGTCACCTGGCCCGCCAGCTCGGCGTCGATGACCTTGAAGTCGTTGTCCTTGCAGGCGCCGTTGACCACCACGAACAGGCCATCGTCGTCCGGCCGGGCCGCCATCAGGTCGTCGATGATCCCGCCGGACTTGTTCAGCAGCACCGAATAGCGCTGCTTGCCGGGCTTCAGCCCGATGAAGTCGCCAGGGGTGATCTCTTCAAACGCCGACAGGGGCGAGACGCCGCGCAGCCGGGCCTGACCCATATGCGAGACATCGAAAATGCCGGCGTGCTCACGGGTCCAGAGGTGCTCCTTCAGCACCCCCTCCTTGTACTGCACGGGCATGGAATAGCCGGCGAACGGAACCATCCGCGCGCCTGCATCCACATGGGCCTGGTAGAGCGGGGTCTTCTTCAAGCTGTCGTCGGACAAGGCGGGCTCCGGGCGTTGATGGCAGGCGCAAGGCGGAGTCCTGCTCCGTCCACACCGTGCCCCCGCTGTCCTTGGGCCTGAGAGATTTCGGGTTCGTCCCTAGAAGGGATAACCCCCTGCTCCTTCGGCGAGCCCAGAAATCCGGACTACTTTCCAGCGTTTAACAGCCCGTCGCGGTCCTTTTGCCTGAGCGTTTCCGGGGCGGTTGCGCCTTCGGCTCCGAGGTCCCGAAGAACCCCGATCTCTCCCGCGAGAGTCAGCCGGAACCTGTTCGAACGGGGCTCCCAAGTCAATGCGGCAAACGTCGCGCGACGGGACCAAGTTGATCCGCAGCCTTCTCACGGGCTCCCAAAGGTTGATCGGGGTCATTCCGCTCCTTGCGGGAGCATGGAAGACTTCTCCTACGCCCGATCTCAACTGGGCCTTGCCGCGAACCTCAATTCGGAGTGGGGCCTTGGCCGATCGTCCCCCGGGAAAAGCCGTCTCCGCCTCGCCGGAAGCCTTGCGGGCCCGGCGTCGGCGCAGCTGGGTGTCCGTGCTGCTGGTCCTGGTGGCGGCCGCCGCGGCGGCCAGCGCCGTCTGGGTCCTGCTGCGCCCCACCCCGGTGCAGGTGGCGACAGTGTCATCTGGCGAGGCGGTGGATGCGGTCTACGCCTCCGGCGTGGTGGAATATGTCCGCCAGGCCCGCATCGCCCCCGTCGTGACCGCCCCAATCCGTGCGGTCCTGGTCGAGGAGGGCCAGACGGTGCGCGCCGGCCAGACCCTCGCCCAGCTCGACGACGGCCCCCAGGAGGCCACCGCCCTGCAGCTGGAGGCCCAGGCCGGCCTGGCTCGCGCCGCGGCGCGTCGCACGGCCCGGCTCTATGCCGCCGGTTTCGCCGCCCGCGCCGCAGACGAGGACGCCAGGTCCCAGCTCGCCGCCGCCACCCAGGCCGCCCGCAGCGCCCGGGCGCGGCTGGAGGACTATCGGATCAAGGCGCCCTTCTCCGGTCGCGTCCTGCGCCGGGACGCCGAACCCGGCGACCTGGCCACCGTCGGCAAGGCGCTGTTCGTGGTGGCGGTCCCAAGCGCCCTGCGGGTCACCGCCGACGTGGACGAGCGCGACATGGGCCGGCTGAGGACGGGCCAGGAGGCGGTCATCCGCTGCGACGCCTTCCCCGGCCAGGTCTTCCCCGCCCGCATCTCCGACATCACGCCCCAGGGCGACGCCACCAGCCGGGTGTTCCGCGCTCGCCTGGCCCTGGCGCCAGACACCGCCCTTCGGCCGGGCATGACGGTGGAGGCGAACCTGGTGGTCGCGCGGCGTCCCCAGGCCCTGCTGATCCCGACCTCGGCGCTGAAGGACGGCGCCTTGTTCCGCGTCCGGGACGGCCGCGCTCAGAGCCAGTCGGTGCGCACGGGCGTCCAGGGCGCCCAGCGCACCGAGATCCTGGAGGGGCTGAAGGCCGGCGACCGCGTCGTCCTCGCCCCGCCGGCCGACCTGAAGGACGGCGACCGCATCGCCGTCCGCCCCTGATGAACGCCTTCCGCGTCCTGGCGGGCGTCGCCTTCGCTCACCTGGCGGTCCGCACCCGCCAGACCCTGGTCGCGACCCTGGGCGTCGCCGTGGGTGTCGGCTTCTTCCTGGCGGTGTCCGGCATGATGACCGGCTCCCAGACCGACTTCATCCGCACCCTGGTGGACTCCGCCCCACATATCGTCGTGCAGGACGAGCAACGCCGCCCGGCGCTCCAGCCCGCGATCAGCGCCTGGCCCGGCGCCGCCGTCTCGGTGCGCGGCGTCCGACCTCAGGACGAGGTGCGGGGCCTGAAGGACTGGCCCGCCATGCTGGCCGCCGCCCGGGGACTGCCGGGCGCCATCGCCGCGCCGTCGCTCAACGGCGCCGTCGCCGCCCGCTTCGCAGGTCGCACCGAGCCCTTGTCGCTCAATGGCGTCGATCCGCGCCTGGAGGGCCAGTTGACCAAGATCGAGGTGTCCCTGGTCGGGGGTCATCTCACCGACCTGGAGGCCCGCCCCGACGGCCTGATCATCTCGCGCCCCATGGCGGAGCGCCTGGGCGCGCGGCTGGGCGACACCCTGGTGGTCACCTCCACGGCGGGGGTCCTGCAGCGGATGCGGATCCTGGCCCTGATCGAGCCCGACGCCCGGGCCGGCTTCTATGCCGGCGACAACGCCGCCTACGGCCTGCTGCGCACAGCCCAGGTGCTGTTCGCCCGGCCAAATGTCGTCAACCAGATCCATGTGCGGCTGGCCGATCCCAACTCCGCAGAGGCCGCGGCCGCCGGGCTGGAGGCCCACTGGGGCTACAAGTGGGTGTCCTGGCAGGAGCGGTCCAAGGACATCCTCAACCTGCTCGTGGTGCGCAATGTCATCATGTACGCGGTGATCTCGGCCATCCTGCTGGTGGCGGCCTTCGGCATCTACACCGCCGTCTCCACCAGCGTGACCGACAAGCGCCGGGACATCGCCATCCTGCGGGCCATGGGCTTCACGCCGCGCGACGTCGAGGGCGTCTTCCTGATCGAGGGCCTGGTGGTGGGGGTGGCCGGCGCCCTGGCCGGCTTCGCCTTTGGGACCCTGCTGCTGGAGATTCTGGCCCACCTGCCCATCACGGTTCAGGGCAAGCCCCTGCCCCTGCCGCTGGATCGTGGTCCCCGGCAGTACGCCATCGCCGGCCTCGCCTCTCTGGTCTCGGCCCTGGTGGCCGCCTGGCTGCCGGCCCGTAAGGCCGCGACGGTCGATCCCGTCGACATCCTGCGGGGCGCGGCATGAGCGCCCTCATCGAAGCCCGCAACATGACTCGCCAGCTGGTCGATCCCGAACCGGTCACCCTGGTGCGCGACGCCTCCCTCGCCATCCAGCCCGGCGAGTTCGTGGCGATCGTCGGCCCCTCCGGCTGCGGCAAGTCCTCCCTGCTCTACCTGCTGGGTCTGTTGGACCGCCCCACCGAAGGCGGCCTGCTGATCGATGGCCGCCCCACCGAGCACCTGAGCGAGTCTGAGCGGACCCGGATCCGCCTGGAGCGGATCGGCTTCGTCTTTCAGTTCCACTTCCTGCTGCCGGAGCTCACCGCCGAGGCCAATGTGGCCCTGCCCATCCGCCGGCTCGGACGGCTGAACCGGCGTCAGGCTGACGACCACGCGCACGCCCTGCTCGCCAAGCTCGGCCTGCAGGCCGAGGCCCACCGCAGGCCGGACCGCATGTCCGGCGGCCAGCGCCAGCGGGTGGCCATCGCCCGGGCTCTGGCCAACGATCCGGCGATCATCCTGGGCGACGAGCCCACCGGCAACCTGGACAGCGGCAACACCCGGCTGGTGGTGGAGGAGTTCCAGCGCCTGGCGCATGAGGAAGGCCGGGCGGTGATTTGCGTCACCCACGACACCGGCGTCGCCGCCGCCGCAGACCGTCGCATTCACATGCTCGATGGCCGCATCGTCGAAGGCGACTGAGATCGAACGCCGTTCACGCCGGCCAGAAATTGCTCTACCCATGGTGTCGGCAGGCCCGGAGCGCCCATGTCCAAGACTCGAGACGCCCTTACCGCCATCCTGATCGGCGGCCTTGTCGCCGGAACCCTGGATGTCGGCGCCGCGACCCTGATCTCCGGCGCCCCGCCCGGCCGGATCCTGCAGTTCATCGCCGGCGGCCTGATCGGCAAGTCCGCGGCCAATGCCGGCGGGCCGGCGACCATGGCCCTGGGCCTGGGGCTGCAATGGCTGATGAGCCTGATCATCGCGGGCCTGTTCGTCGGGGCCAGCCTGAAGCTTCAGGCGCTTCGGAAGCATTGGCCGCTCGCAGGCCTGGCCTACGGGGTTCCCGTCTTCCTGGTCATGGAGTTCGTGGTCGTGCCCCTGTCGGCGCACCACCACGTGCCGCAGTTCACGCCGGAGGCCCTGGTCAAGAACCTGGCGGCCATGATGCTGTTCGGCCTGATCATCGCCGCAGCCGCCCGCTGGCGGCTGGGCGAGTGACTACATCCGTTCCGGCGCGGCGACGCCCAACAGGTCCAGGGCCAGCTCAAGCTGGCGCAAGGTGACCTGGGCGAGCCCCAGCCGCGAGGTCCGCACCGGCGGTTCGGCCGGCAGGATCGGGCAGGCGGCGTAGAACTTCGAGAAGGCCTGGGCGAGCTTGAAGGCGTGCTCGGCCACGAAGTTCGGCGCCTTCTTGTCGTAGGCGTCCACAAGGGCCTGGTCGAAGGCGTCCAGCAGCAGGACCAGGTCCCGTTCCGCCGTCTCGGTCACCGTGATCGGGCCGGGCGCGCTGCCCTCGGCCTCAGCCTTGCGCAGCAGGGATTTCACCCGCACCGCCTGGTACAGCAGATAGGGGCCGGTCTTGCCCTCGAAGCTGGAGAAGCGGTCGAGGTCGAAGACGTAAGAGGTGCCGCGGAAGTTCTGCAGGTCGGCGAACTTCAGCGCCGCCACCGCCACCTTCTGGGCCGTGTCCTCGAAGCTGTCGGGATCAAGCTCGATGCCGAGATCGGCCTCACGCAGGCGCTCGCGCGCCTTGGTGCGGGTCATCTCGATCATGTCGTTCAGCTTCAGCACCCCGCCCTCGCGGGTCTTGAACGGCTTGCCGTCAGTCCCGTTCATGGTGCCGAAGCCGATGTGCTCAAGGCTGCCTTCGCGGGCGTAACCGGCCTGGTAGGCGGCGCGGAACACGATCTCGAAGTGATCAGCCTGGCGCTGGTCCACCACGTACAGGATGTGGCTGGGATCGAAGCTCTTGCGGCGGTCCAGGATGGTGGCCAGGTCGGTCGTCCCGTACATGGCCGAGCCCTCGGACGAGACCACCAGCAGCGGCGGCAGCTCGCGCTTGTCGCCCTCGCGGGCCACCCGGATGATCCGCGCGCCCTGGTCATTGACCAAGAGGCCCTTGGCGTCGAGCTCCTGCACCATCGGCGCGATCAGGTCATCGACGTCGCTCTCGCCCTTCCACAGGTCGAAATCGATGCCCAGCGCATGGAAGTCGCGCTCCAGCGCCACCCGCGTCACGCGGGCGAAATGCCGCCACAGCAGATAATAGCCCTGGGTCTTGGCCTGCAGCTCGGCAGTGAGCTTGCGGGCCCGGTCGCGATAGTCCGGTTCCGACTTTCCGCGCGCCGCGGCCATCGGATAGAGCCGATCCAGGTCGGCCAAGGTGACCCGCTCGTCGAGGGCGGAGAAGGCCTGCTTCTCTTCCTCGGGGGTCAGCGGCCGGGCGCGGCTGTTGAGCTGGTCCATCAGCGCCTTGATGAAGGCGTCCTCGTCCATGACGGCGCCGATCAGCAGGCCCATCTGGTAGCCCCAGTCGCCGAAGTGGGCGTCGCCGACCACCACGTCGCCGCGGAAGCGATAGATGCGCTTGATGGACTCGCCGATGATCGAGGCCCGCAGATGGCCCACGTGCATCGGCTTGGCGACATTGGGACCGCCATAGTCGACCATGATCCGGCGCGGGCCATCCACCAGCCGGGCGCCGGCGCGGGGATCGGCGGCGATCTCCTGGGCCCGTTCCGAGAGGGTCTTGTCCGAGACGCGGATATTGATGAAGCCCAGGCCGGCGATCTCCACCGCGGCCAGGCGCGGGTCCGCGGCCAGGGTCGCGGTGACGCTGGCGGCGATCTCACGCGGATCGCGGCGGGCGGTCTTGGCGGCGGCCAGGGCGCCGTTGCACTGGAAATCGGCCAGATCGGGACGGTCGGACGGGGTCACACGCCCAAGGTCAGCCGGGAGTCCGGCCGCGGCGAAGGCGGCGGCGACCGCTTCGCTCAAGCCACGCTTCAGGTCAGTCATTGGTGGTCGCCAGCATCCTTCGCGGAGGTCGCGCCCGCGGTCAGGCGGAACCGCTTGCCCTCACGGTTGAACGCCGCCATCTCGGGCGTCACGTCGAAGCCCACCAGCACCTCGAAATTGGAGCCGGACGTCTTGATGTCGGCTCGCGGGATGACCAGCTGGCCGATCTCCTCGGTGGCGTACAGGCGGTCCTGGCCCGGTTGGAACGCCACGGGCAGATCGAAATACTGCTTGGCGATCATCACGGAGTTCCGCTTCGTGACCGCCACCCAATAGCGATAATTCTTCTGAGAGCCTTCGGCGGCCGGGCCTTTGCCCAGCTCGAACAGGATCTCCATCTGCATGGTGATCGGCTCATCGTCCTTGTAGGCGCAGCCGGCGGACACGCCCTGGATCTCGCCGGTGAAGCCCACCGCGTTGGAGGCCACCTGGCCGCCCTTGAACTCGGCGTAGCGGCCGGCGTCGTACAGCACCTTCACGAACGGGCACGGCCCGGCGTTGCGCAGGGCCGGCAGGGGCGCCTGGGTGTCACCCCACTCGGCGTCCTTTTTCTTCTTCTTGGCGACGTCTTCCTGCTGCTGATCGCCGCCGCTCGGGCGCTGCCGCTGGGCGTAGGCGGTCGCCGGCAGGGTGGCGGCGGCCATCAACAGGACCGCGGAAACGAACAAGGACCGGCGCATCAGGTCGTCCAACAGCAAGGGGCGGCCGCCCGGAACGGGCTCCGCAATGGGTTTCTACTAATGGCTATCGATTGAGGCCGCAACGCGGCTGGCGAATGACGCGCCGACACCCTAGTTTGCAGCCATGCCCGACGCCGCCGTTGCCAAACCGCCCCTCAAGGTGCTGCTCGCCACCCCGCGCGGGTTCTGCGCCGGGGTCGACCGCGCCATCCAGATCGTCGAGCGCGCCATCGAGAAGTACGGCGCCCCGGTCTATGTGCGCCACGAGATCGTCCACAACCGCCATGTGGTCGACCGCCTGAAGGCCATGGGCGCCGTCTTCGTCGAAGAGCTCGAAGAGTGCCCGCCGGATCGTCCGGTGGTGTTCTCGGCCCACGGGGTGCCCAAGTCGGTGCCGGCTGAGGCCAAGGCCCGCAAGATGCTCTATCTGGACGCCACCTGCCCCCTGGTCTCCAAGGTGCACGTCGAGGCCCAGCGCCATTTCGACGCCGGCCGCGAGATTGTGCTCATCGGCCATGCGGGTCACCCCGAGGTGGTCGGCACCATGGGCCAGCTGCCGAACGGCGCCGTGGCCCTGATCGAGACGGTGGAGGACGCCCGCGTCTTTGCGCCGCGCGACCCGGCCAATGTCGCCTTCGTCACCCAGACAACCTTGTCGGTGGACGACACCGCCGACATCGTCGCCGCCCTGCGCGAGCGCTTCCCGGGCATCAGCGCCCCGCACAAGGAAGACATCTGCTACGCCACCACCAACCGCCAGGACGCGGTGAAGGCCATCGGCGGCCAGGCCGACGTGGTGCTGGTGATCGGCTCCGCCAACTCGTCCAATTCCGTGCGCCTGGTCGAGGTCGCCAAGCGGGCCGGTGTGCGCGGCGCCTACCTGATCGACGACGCCTCCAAGCTCGATCTCGCCTGGCTGGACGGCGCCGCCAGCGTGGGCGTCACGGCCGGCGCCTCGGCCCCGGAACTGCTGGTCCAGGGCGTGATCGAGGCGATCTCGGCGAAGTTCGCAGTCGAAGTCACTGAGGTGGAAGCCGCCCGCGAGACGGTGAGCTTCAAGCTGCCGCGGGTGTTGGCGAGCTAGTCGGACGTCTCGGTCCGGCGCGTCAGATAAGTGCGCAGGCGGCGCCCCAGCCACATCACCCCCGCCAGCCCAATGAGTGCGAACAGAGCGAGCGTCGTTGCGGTCCAGACCGGAATTCCCCTCGCGCTGTAGCCCAGGAACATGCGCCCCGACATTGCCGCGGCGATCGCGGTGGCCAACGCCCCAACATAGACGAGGACGACCAGCGAATAGCCCACCGCCTTGATTACTGGATGTCGCATCAAGTTCTCGCTAGGCAGGGCCAAAGGCGGGGCGTCGCATTGGACCGATCCAACTACTTGGCGTCACTTCGCCAAATCGTTCAGTGTCTTCCTGTAGCGATTGATGAAGGCCTTGCCGCGCGCGCGCCGTGCATCAAACGACGTATCCCGTCGCGCAAGCGTCACTTCACTCTCATTGGGCTGAGCTGCGTAGATCGTGCCCCCCTCGGCGGCGCCGAGGGCTTCCCGGAGTTCTTCCGCAGGGACGACGACGTCTTCTCCGGTCTTCTTGACTTTGAGCGCGACCATTTCCGCCTCCTGGCTCAGCAGACTACCACGCACAATGCCCGCCGTCTTGCCAGGCTCAGGCGCCGACATGGCCCCGCAGCCGCCGCGCCACCGCGCGCAGGACCAGCCCACTGGTCACCGCAGCGGCCATGGCCAGCCAGTTCTCCGGCTTCGACTGCAGGATCAGCCAACCGCAGAGCCCTGCGGCGGCGATGATCGCCACCCATTCCAGGGTCAGGACGCCGCGCGCCCTGCGCCGCCGGACCATGGGCAAGGCCGCGATGCAGGAGAGATAAACCGCCAGCCGCGCCGCGACGCTGAGCACGGCCAGCACCACGAAGCCGCCGCTCAGGGCGAGGCCCACGGTGAGGACGCCGACCAGGGCCACGGCGTTGATGGGGATGCTGAGGCCGGGATGCAGACGGCCCAGCCCGCGCGGCAGGTCGCCCTGCTGCTCCATCGCAAAGATGCGCCGGGAGTTGCCCAGCATGTTGATGGTCATGTTGCCAAGGATCGACCAGGCGACGGCGAACAGCACCAGGACGCCGCCGAGGTCGCCGAACAGGGCCTTGGCCAGGGTCGCCACCGGGGCGCTGTCGGCCTTGCCCGGCGCAAACACCGTGGCGCAGTAGGCCGCCGCGATCAGGGCGTAGATCAGGGTGCAGAGCCCAAAGACCAGGAACAGGGCGCGCGGCATATCGCGCTCGGGATTGCGCGCCTCGCCCGCCATGGTCAGGGCGTTCTCGAACCCGATCATGGCGTAGCAGGCCAGGAGCACCGCCTGCAGCGGCGCCCAGGTCTCGGCCGGCGTGCTGTCGGGCGCGACGCCCAGGTGCGGCCAGGCGAACAGGCCGATCAGGACCAGGGGCGCCAGCTTGCAGATCGAGGCCAGCACCAGAACCCCCGCCGTCCGCCGCGAGGGCATGACATTGAGACCCACGGCCAGGGCGAGGCCCGCGAAGGTCGCGGCGGCGTGGATCAGGGTTGAGGTCCCCCCAGCCACGGAGCCGAACAGATAGTCCGACAGGGCGTTGGCGTTGGCCGCCGTGGCCGAAGCCACCGACAGGATCTGCAGCCAGCCCACCACGAAGGCGGCGTTGCCGCCAAAGGCGTCCTGGACATAGGCGACGGGTCCGCCCGTGCGGTCGAACATCGCCGCGAGCCGGGCCATCACAAAGACCAGCGGGATCAGGGCTACCCCCATGGCCAGCAGCACCACCGGGGTCCAGCCGCCCACCCGCTGGGCCAAGGCGTAAGGCAGGGCGAAAATCCCCGACCCGACCATCCCATTGATGACCAGGGCGCACAGGCCAAGGAAGCCCACCCCCCGAACCAGCCCGGACTCCGACCGCATACGCTCTCCCCCCGAAGGCCAGGCCAGCCTGAACGGCGTGGGCCGAAACGCAAGCCCTGGGGCGACTCTCATAATATGACAGTTGACATATATAGATCCGCGCTAACATATGACGAGTGTCATAGAAATGGAGCGGAGGTTCCGAAATGCCCCTTTGGACGATCTATCACCCGGCTGACGCCTTCTCGGACGCCGACAAGGCGGAGCTGGCGGAGAAGATCACCGAGATCTACGGGGCGGTGATGCCCCGGTTCTATGTGGGCATCGTCTTCCAGGCGATCGAAGCCCGGAACTTCTTTGTGGGCGGCAAGCCTGCCGAGCGCTTCGTGCGCATGGTGATGGAGCACATCGCCCGCTCCTTCCCCAACATCGAATCCAGTCGGCGCTTCATCGACAGGGTCAATGCGATCCTGAAGCCCTACCTGGCGGACAAGGGCTACGACTGGGAGTTCCACATCGACGAGACCCCCATCGACTACTGGTCGATCAACGGCCACTACCCGCCCAAGCCCGACACCGAGGACGAGCGGCGCTGGCGCGCCGAGAACCGCCCCTCCCCCCGCACGCACGCCTGAGGAGGATCAAGATGTCCAACCCTCAAGGTGTGGCGGTGGTCACCGGCGCCTCTTCCGGCATCGGGGCCACCTATGCGGATCGGCTGGCGGCGCAGGGCTACGACCTGCTGCTGGTCGCCCGGCGCGCGGACCGGCTGGCCGAACTCGCGGCGCGGCTGAGCGCCCAATATGGCGTCCAGGTCGAAACCCTGGTCCTCGACCTGGCGAACGCCTCAGACCTGGCCAGGCTCGAGGCCCGGCTGCATGCCGAACCCGTCGCGGTCCTGATCAACAACGCCGGCGTCGGCGCGCTGGGCCCCACGGCGGCCACCGGTGCGGACGCCCAGGAGGCGCTGATCCGGCTGAACATCGTGGCGCTCACCCGCCTGTCGTTGGCCGCGCTCGCCGGCTTCGGGACGTCCGGCGAGGGCGCGCTGGTGAACATCGCCTCTGTCCTGGCCTATGGCCCCTCGGCAGGCGGCGCCTCGTACAGTGGCTCCAAAGCCTATGTGCTGAACTTCACCCGCTCCCTGCAGCAGGAGTATGCGGACAGCCGCATCCGCATCCAGGCCGTCCTGCCCGGCCCGATCCGCACGGAGTTCTTCAAGGCCCAGGGCCTGCCCGACAGCATCTTCCCGGACACGGCCTATATCTCGGCCGACGCCCTGGTGGACGCCGCCCTGGCCGGCCTGGCGAAAGGCGAGCAGATCACCGTTCCGACCCTTGTCAGCCCGGCGCTTTGGGACGACATCGAGGGCAAGCGCCTCGCCTTCCTGGGCGAGGTGACCGGAGGTCGCGTGGCCGAGCGCTACCTCCAGACCTAGTCGAGAGGATCCCAAGGTGGCGCGCTACAAGGGCGACCAGAAGCAGATCTCCCGCGAGGAAATCCTGAAGCGCGCCGCCGAGCGGTTCCGCCGCGACGGCGTGGCCGCCGTCGGCGTGCGCCCGCTGATGGCCGACGCCGGCCTTACCCATGGCGGCTTCTACGCCCACTTCGCCTCTCGCGAGGACCTGATCGCCGCGGCGCTCGAGCACGCCGCGGAGTCCACCCTGGGCTACTTCCAGGAGGTGCTGGCGGCCGCGCCGGAGGCGGAGCGCCTGAAGGTGCTGATCCACAGCTATCTGCGCGTCCTGCACCGGGACCATATGGGCCTGGGCTGCGCCGTCTCCGCCCTGGGTCCGGAGATCGCCCGCCAGCCGGAAGAGACCCGCCAGCGCTTCGATGTGCGCGGCCGCGGCATGGTGCGGTTGATCGCCGACCAGCTGCCCGCTGGCGGCTCCGCCGAGGCCCGTCTCGATCGGGCGAGCCTGGTCTTCGCCCAGATGTTCGGCGTGCTGCAGCTGGCCCGCATCGAGACCGATCCCCAGGTCGTCGAGCGCCTGATCAAGGGCGGGCGCGCCGCCGCCCTCTCGCTGGCGACCCAGCCCTGGCCGGAGACGGCCTGACCAAGCCGTCTTGACCCGCGGCCCGACCTCGCCCATGCCCGCCCGGTCATGGCCGTCTACACCGACATCACCGATCAAGAACTCCAGGACCTGCTGAGCGGGTTCGACCTCGGCGCGCCGCTCGCCTTCAAGGGCATCGCCGAAGGCGTGGAGAACTCCAACTTCCTGCTTGAGACGGAAAAGGGCCGCTACATCCTGACCGTCTATGAGAAGCGGGTGCGGCGCGAGGAGCTGCCCTTCTTCCTCGACCTGATGATGTGGCTGGCCGATCACCACTATCCCAGCGCGGCGCCGATCCGCGACCGGCGGGGCGATATCCTGCAGACCGTGCGCGGCAAACCCGCCGCCTTGGTCGCCTTCCTGCCCGGCCTGTCCGTGCGCCGCCCCAACGCCCAGCATTGCCGCGAAGCCGGCGAGGGCCTCGCCCGCCTGCACCTCGCCTCGGAAGGCTTCACCGGGACCCGCGCCAACGACCTGGGCCAGGGCGCCTGGGCGCCGCTGTTCGCCGGCCTTAAGGACGCCGCCGAGGGGCTGAAGCCCGGCCTCGCCGCCACCATCGACGCCGACCTCGCCCTGCTTGCGGCCAAGTGGCCTAAGGGGCTGCCCAGCGGCATCGTCCACGCCGACTACTTCCCGGACAACGTCTTCTTCCAGGGTGAGAAGTTCGCCGGGACCATCGACTTCTACTTCGCCTGCGTCGACGCCCTGGCCTACGACATCGCCGTGGCCCTGAACGCCTGGTGCTTCGAGCCGGACGGCAGTTTCAACATCACCTCCGCCCGCCAGATGCTGGCCGGCTATGAGAGCTACCGGCCCCTGAGCGACGCCGAGCGCGCCGCCCTACCGGTCCTGGCCCATGGCGCGGCGATGCGCTTCTTCCTGACCCGCCTGGCCGACTGGGGCGCGACGCCCGCCGGCGCCCTGGTGCGGCCCAAGGATCCCCTGGAGTACGAGCGCAAGCTCGCCGTCCACCGCGAGGCGCCGGACCTGGTCCTGATGGGGGCGCGGGCGTGACGCCCGACGTGGTGATCTATACCGACGGCGCGTGTTCCGGGAATCCCGGCCCCGGCGGCTGGGGCGCGATCCTGTTCTGGGGCGAGCACGTCAAGGAGATCTGCGGCGGCGAGGCCGCGACCACCAATAACCGCATGGAGCTGATGGCCGCCATCCAGGCGCTGGAGCTGCTCAAGCGCCCCTGCAAGGTCGAGCTGCACACCGACAGCCAGTACGTGATGCAGGGCATCACCGAGTGGATCCGCGGCTGGAAAGCCCGGGGCTGGAAGACCGCCGACAAGAAGCCGGTCAAGAACGACGACCTATGGCGGCGCCTGGATGAGGCGCGCCTGCGCCACGACGTCGCCTGGCGCTGGGTGAAGGGCCACGCGGGCCATGAGCACAACGAACGCGCCGACTTCCTGGCCCGCAAGGGCCTGAAGGACCACGCCAGCGCCTGATGGCCCCTTGAAAGCCACGGCGACGCTTCCCATCTCGTTCAAGCTTGAACGAATGGAGGCGCCGATGTCGGCCGCGACCGCCCAGCCCCTGGCTCACGACCTGCCGCACGTGGAAGTCTTCAACGAGATCGGCGCGGTCCAGTATCTGGTCCGCCAGAGCGTCATCCAGCACCTGCCGCCGGGCATGACCTACGCCCACTTCGAGCTGCTGAACCACCTGATGCGCTATGGCGACGGCCAGACCCCCGCCGAGCTGGCCCAGGTGCTGATGCTGACCAAGGGCGCCCTGACCAACATCCTGCAGAAGATGGAGACCCAGGGCTGGGTCGCCGTCCTGGCCGACGTCTCCGACCGCCGCAAGAAGCGCGTGCGGCTCACCCGCACCGGGCGCGAGACTCAATCCGACGTGCTCAAGGCCATGAAGGACCAGACCGGCTCCCTGCGCGAGAGCTTCACCGAAAACGAATTCCGCCAGGCCTTGCCGTTCCTGAAGGCCCTGAGGACCTTCCTGGTCGAGAGCGTCAGCGAACCGGTCGAACCCGCAGTCGCGAGCCGCTGACCCCGGTCACCTCCACCGAGGCGCCCGCCGCCAGGTCGTCACCCTCGTCCAGGTCGGCGGCCCACTCCTTGCCGTCGATGAACACCCGCCCCGCCCGGCCGGCGAAGGCGTGGCTGGCGCGGCCGTGATGGCCGATCAGCCGGGCGATATTGTCGTTGATGTCCTCGCCCTCATGGCTGTCCGGCGCCGGCCAGAAGCGCCGCGCCGCCAGGGTCGAGACGATGGTCAGGGCGGCGAAGATCGCCAGGTCCGCCGGCCAGTTCAGGTGCGGTAGGAGACTGATCACCGCCGTCGCCGCGGCGCTCGCCGAGGGCCAGAGCAGCCAGCCCGTGCCGCCCATGACCTCCACCGCCAGCAGCAGGGCGGCGATCGCCGTCCAGACCCAGAACGGATTGTCGAGCGCCAGGCCCATCAGGGTCACCATGTCGGTCAGCTCTTCTTTGCGATGCGCGGCGCCTCATCCGAGGCGGCCTTCACCAGTTCGCCGACGCCGGCGATGGAGCCGACCAGGCTGGCCAGGTCAGCCGGGACGATGACCGTGCGCTGCTGCGGGCTCTCGGCCAGCTTGCCGAAGGCCTCCACGTACTTCTGGGCGATGAAGTAGTTCACAGCGTTGACATCGCCCTTGGCGATGGCCTCCGACACCACCTCGGTCGCCTTGGCCTCGGCCTGGGCCGAGCGCTCGCGGGCTTCGGCGTCGCGGAAGGCGGCTTCCTTGCGACCCTCGGCCTCCAGGATCGCCGACTGCTTGGAGCCCTCAGCGCGGGCGATGGCGGCCTGCTTCTCCCCGTCCGCCTCGGTAATCACCGCGCGGCGCTCGCGCTCGGCCTTCATCTGGCGGGCCATGGCGTTGGTGATGTCCGGCGGCGGCTGCAGGTCCTTGATCTCGATACGCGCCACCTTCACGCCCCAGGGACTGGTGGCCTGGTCGATCACGTCCAGCAGCCGGGTGTTGATCTGGTCCCGCTGGGACAGGACCTCGTCCAACTCCAGATTGCCGACCACGGTGCGCAGGTTGGTCATGGTCAGCTGGGTGATCGCATAGTCGAGATTGGTCACCCGATAGGCCGCCTGGGCCGCGTCCATCACCTGGATGAAGACGATGGCGTCCACCTGGACCATCACGTTGTCCTTGGTGATCACCTCCTGGCGCGGCACGTCCAGCACCTGCTCCATCATGTTGATGCGCCGGCCGACGCCTTCGACGAAGGGGGTCAGGAAGCTGATGCCGGGCTTGAGGGTGCGGGTGTAGCGGCCGAAGCGCTCGACCGTGTATTCGCGCCCCTGGGGCACGATCTTGATCGCCCCCAGAACAATGGACAGGGCCAGCACCAGGAAGGCCACGGAAACGATCAGGGACATGACAACCTCTCCGAGAACGGAGAGGCAGTCTAGCGCGTCGCGGGCCTTGGCGTCACCTGACCTCGGGCCGGATCGGCGTCGATCTCGGCCTGGGTCGGCAGGGCGTCGAGCTTGACGGTGTTCATCACCTTGGACAGCTGGCCGGCCAGGTTCTGCCCCTTGTTCAGGGCGGCGATCTCCGCACGGCGCGCCGGGCCGGTGCATTCCGGAAACTCGCTCTGACGCGAGGCGTAGCCGGTGTTGAAGGCTTCCTTCAGTCGCCGGTCCAAGGCGGTGTCAGGCTGCTCGGCCTCCACCATGCGGATCATGCGCGCTCGCCAGAACTGGTCCTCGGCCCCCAGGCACGCCTGGCGCAGGGCGTGGACCTCGCCCAGCACATAGGCCAGGTCCACCAACGTCTGACGGACCCCCGGCGACCGATCCTGGGCCGACGCCGGCGCGGCCGCCCCAAGGGCGACGAGAGCTGCGGCGATCAGGAGCTTGGAACGCATGGTCTAAATCTAGCGCCTGGGCGACCCGACCGCCACTGGGGAGCGCCTTGCAGGCGAGCGGGCCTCGCGTGCGGGCGCAGGCTTTGCTAGCCAGGAGGCCATGCGCAGACCGGCCCTCATCCTCGTCCTCGCCGCCCTCATGACCTCGCAGGCCCTGGCCGCCTCCAAGCCCGCGCCCACGACGACCGTCGCAGACGCTCGCGATCCCGCCACGCTGATCGCGGTGCTGGCCGGGCTGGGCGCCAAGGCCGAGATCGCCAAGCCGCCGACGCCCGGCAAGGTTCAGGTCGATGTCCAGACCCCTGGCGGCGGCTTCGGCCTGCAGTTCGTGGAATGCGACGCCACGGGCAAGGTCTGTCGCGGCGTGGTCTTCTCCACCGCCTTCGACCGCAAGGGCGCGACCCTGACCCAGGTCAACGCCTTCAACCGCCGCTCGGCGGTCTGCCGCGGCTACCTGGGCGACGACTTCCGCCCAAGCCTGGTCTATTCAGCCCTCTTGTCGCCCCGGCTCAACGCCGAGGACCTGAAGCAGCATGTGGGCGTCTGGCAGGGCTGTCTGGGGGACTTCAGCGCCTTCACCACCGATCCCACCGCCTACCTGCTGGCCGGCGAGCGCTAAAGACTGATCGCCCAAGGCGCCGTCGCCAGCCGCGACGCCAGGAAGTCGTAGAGCACCCGCACCCGCGCGGGCCGCAGCCGTCCCGGCGGGCTGACCAGATGCAGGGCGATGTCCGATGTGGTCCAGTCGCACATCACCGCCTCCAGGGCGCCGTCGCCCAGCTCGGACCAGACGATGAACTCGGGCTGCAAGGCCAGGCCAACGCCAGCCTTCAGTGCTGGCACCACCGCGTCGGCGTTGTTCACCCGCAAGGGGCCTGAGACCGTGACGGCCTGCTCGCCGTGTTCGGCGTGGCGGAACCGCCAGACCTCCGGGGTCAGGGCGTAGGCGTAGGTCAGCGCCCTGTGCCAGACGAGGTCCTTGGGATGCTCGGGCCGACCGTGGGCCGCGAAATAGGCCGGCGAGCCCACCAGCACCAACCGCACCCCGCACAGGCGACGCGCCAACAGCGATGAATCCGGCAAGGCGCCGATCCTCAGGCCCAGGTCGAAGCCGCCCGCCACCAGGTCGACCTTCTGGTCCGACATGGACAGGTCCACCTGCACCTCCGGATAGGCGGCGAGAAACTCCGGCAGCAGGGGCGCCACATGCCGAATGCCGAAGGACATCGGCGCCGCCAGCCGGACCAGCCCGCGCGGCGTCGTCGACTGGGCTGCGGCCTCGGCCTCCACCGCCTCGCCCTCGGCCAGGATCCGCTGGGCCCGCTCCAAGGCCGCCCGCCCGCTCTCGGTCAAGGACAGCTTGCGCGAGGTTCGGTGGAACAGTTGCGACCCCAGGCGCGCTTCCAGACGGCTGACCGCCTTGGAGACCGTGGCCTTGGACAGCTCCAGCTCATCGGCGGCGCGGGCGAAGGCGCCGGTCTCGGCCACCTTGGCGAACACCGCCCAGGCCTCGAAGTCGGGGAGCTTTGGCATATCGATTCCAGAAACGATCTATTTCCATCGTTTCTATTTCGAAATGCCGGGGCGTGGCTATCTTTCCTTCAACAGCGGCGGCCGACCCGGTCGCCCTCAAGGAGGACAGTCACATGATCGAAGTCCGCACCTTCGACAGCCTCGGCGGCGCCAACCACGGCTGGCTCGACGCCAAGCACCACTTCTCGTTCGCCGACTACCATGATCCCAAGCGTATGGGCTGGGGCCCGCTGCGCGTCTGGAACGATGACACCATCGCCCCAAACTCCGGCTTCCCGCCACACCCGCACGCGAACATGGAAATCATCACCTATGTCCGCAAAGGCGCGATCACCCACCAGGACAGCCTGGGCAACAAGGGCCGCACCGAGGCCGGCGACGTCCAGGTGATGAGCGCGGGCTCCGGCATCCGCCACGCCGAGTACAATCTGGAGGACGGGGAGACGACCCTGTTCCAGATCTGGATCATGCCCAACAAGGCCGGCGGCCAGCCCTCCTGGGGCGCCAAGCCGTTCCCCAAGGGCGACCGGGCGGGCAAGTTCGTGACCCTGGCCAGCGGCTTTGACAACGACAACGACGCCCTGCCGATCCGCACCCAAGGCCGGGTCGTGGCCGCCACGCTGAAGGCCGGCGAGACCGCCGAGTACGAGCTGGGCGACCGCTACGGCTATCTGGTTCCGGCCACCGGCCGCGTCGAGGTCAATGGCGTGACCGTCAACACCCGCGATGGCGCCGCCATCCGTGACGTCCAGACCCTGCGCGTCACCGCCCTGGAAGACGCCGAACTGGTCCTGGTCGACGCCGCCTAAGGCGACACCAGCCCTTCCCTTTCCTCCCCTGCCCCGGGGCCGCACCTCGCGGTCCCGGCGGCCCCTTGCACCCCCGCCCAAGGAGACGCCCCATGGCGAAAGTTCTCGTTCTCTATCACTCCACCTACGGCCACCTGGAGACCATGGCTGAGGCCGTGGCCGAAGGCGCCCGCGCCGCCGGCGCGACCGTCGACATCAAGCGCGTGCCGGAAACCGTGCCGGAGGAGCTTGCGAAGAAGTCCGGCTACAAGCTCGACCAAGCCGCCCCGATCGCCACGCCCGCCGACCTCGCCAACTACGACGCCATCATCGTCGGCGTCGGCACCCGCTTCGGGCGCATGTCCTCGCAGATGGCGGCCTTCTGGGACCAGGCCGGCGGCCTGTGGGCCCAGGGCGCCCTGAACGGCAAGGTGGGCGCGGTCTTCACCTCCACCGCCACCCAGCACGGCGGCCAGGAGACCACGATCATCTCGACCATCGTCCAGCTGATGCACTTCGGCCTGGTGATCGTCGGCCTGCCCTACGCCTTCCAGGGCCAGATGCGCCTGGACGAGGTGACCGGCGGCACGCCCTATGGCGCCTCCACCATCACCGGCGGCGACGGCTCGCGCCTGCCCAGCGGCAACGAACTCGACGGCGCCCGCTTCCAGGGCAAGCACGTGGCGGAGATCGCCGCGAAGCTTTCCGCCTAGCTCCAAACATGCGTCATCCTCCGGTCGGCCGACAGGCCGATCCGGGGGACCCAAGCGGCTTTGCTCCATCTTGGAGTTCAGCTTGGGTCCCCCGGACCCCGCTCGCGCGGGGCCGGAGGATGACGTTCGTTTGAGGGTCTAGGCGTTCACCGCGCCGCGCAGCTTGGCCACGCGATCAATGCTCGCTTCCGCCTCGCTCATGATCCGCGCGACGATCTCAGCCGCCGGCAGGACGTCGTGGACGCCGCCCGCCGACTGGCCCATGGCGAAGCAGGAACTGTCGGCGTCCAGGCCTTCGATCTGGCCGCCGATGCCGCCCATGACCCCGGCGTTGGTCGAATGGATCGCCTGCATCGGGAAGGGCTGGATATCGCCCGGACGGCTTTCCCAGTCATCCACATAGGGGTTCTTGCGCACCCGCATCGGCTTGCCGGAATAGCAGCGGGTGCGGACCGTATCCTCGTCGGAGGACTCCACGATGGTCTGGCGATAGAGCTCGCCCGCATGGGCCTCGGCCGAGGCGATGAAGCGGGTGCCCATCCAGACGCCGGTCGCGCCCAGCGCCAGGGCCGCCGCCAGGCCACGGCCATCATAAATGCCCCCGGCCGCCACCACCGGGACCTTCACGGCCTCCACCGCCTGGGCCACCAGGGGCATGGTGCCGACGAGGCCGGTGTGGCCGCCGCCCTCGCCGCCCTGGCAGATCACGGCGTCGCAGCCGGCCTGCTCGGCCTTAACCGCGTGCTTCACGGCCCCGCAGACCACCATGACCTTCAGGCCGGCCTTCTTCAGCTTCTCCATGATCGGCATGGGCACGCCCAGACCGGCCACGAAGCTCGACGCGCCTTCCTCGATGATCACGTCGACAGACGCCGTCAGGCTCTCGGGGCTGGCGGCCAGCAGGTCGACCCCGAACGGACCGTCGGTCAGCTTGCGCACCAGGCGCATCTGTTCGCGGATGAAGTCGGGACCGCGGCCGGCCATGCCCAGCACGCCATAGCCCCCGGCGTTGGTCACCGCCGCCGCCAGCTCGGCATAGGACACGCCGCCCATCCCGGCCAGCATGATCGGGCGCTTCACGCCCAGGAGATCGCAAAGGGGCGTATGCAGGCTCATCAAATTCCTCCCGACGACAATGGTCGAATTCTTATGCCGGGAAGGATGGCGCCGGGGCGGGCGAATGAAAACCGTGACGCTGGGGAACGCCCACCCCACTCGACAGCGCGTCATCCTCCGGGCCGCCGCCCGGAGGATGACGATTGTGGTGGGGCTGGATCAGAAGATCCCGTAGCCGCCGTCGATCAAGACGTTGTCGCCGGTGTGGAAGCTGGAGGCGTCCGAGGCGAAATAGACCGCCATGCCGCCAAAGTCCGCCGGCTGGCCCCAACGGCGCATGGGCACGCGCTTGATGACGTTGTCGTTGAACTTGTCATTGCCTTGCGCGCCCGCCGTCATGTCGGTGGCGATCCAGCCGGGCAGGATGCAGTTGGCGCGAACGCCATAGCGGGCGTGCTCCACGGCGATGGCGCGGACCATCGGGATCAGGGCGCCCTTGGTGGCCGCATAGGCCTCGTTGCGCGGCGCGCCGTCCAGGGCCGACAGCGAGGAGATGGCCACCAGTGAGCCGCCGGCCCGGTCGCCCTGGCCCGCGCGCTCGACCATGTGCTTGCAGGCCTCGCGGAAGGTGAAGAACACCCCGTCCAGGTTCACCGACAGCACCTTGCGATAAGTCTCGGTGGGGAACTCGGAGAAGGACGAGGCGCCGGCGCCGATGCCGGCGTTGGCGATCACCGTGTCGACGCGGCCCATCTTGGACACCGCCTCGACCATGCCCGCGGCCACCGCGTGCTCGTCGGCGACGTCGACCACCTGGCTCATCACCTTCACGCCCAGCCCGGCCAGCTTGACCTCGGCGTCGGCGTTCTTCTTGGGGTTAGAGCCCCAGATCACCACGTCGGCGCCAGCCTGGGCCAGGGCCTCGACCATGCCGAAGCCGATCCCGCCGTTGCCGCCGGTCACCAGGGCCACCTTGCCCGTCAGATCAAACGCCTTGTAGGCCATGGTCGTCTCTTCCCCGTTCAAACAGTTGTTGGGGCGATTGGCCGGATTCCGCCCCCGCCCGTCAACCCTGCGTTTGACTTCCCCGACGGACGGGCGGGCGAGATTTGTCCTCGCGCCGCGCAGACGGCCGCAGGAGGACGCAAGCCATGATCACCCTCTACGACCACCCGCTCTCGCCCTACGCCCAGAAGTGCAAGATCGCCCTGCGCGAAAAGGGCCAGGCCTTTGAGACCCAGATGCCCGGCGGCCTCGGCGCCGGCGGCGCGCAGGGCGATTTCGTCCGCGCCAATCCCCGCGCCGAGGTCCCGGCCCTGGTCCATGACGGGGTCGAGATTTTCGATTCCACCATCATCCTCGAATACATCGAAGACGCTTGGCCGACCCCGGCCCTCCTGCCCGCCAGCCCGGCCGACCGCGCCCGGGTGCGGATGATCGAGGAGGTGATGGACACCCACTACGAGGCCATAAACTGGGGCCTGTCGGAGATCGCCTGGTTCGGCCGCGCCGAGGGCGAGTTGCGCGACACCCTGCTGGCCCGCGCCACCGAGCAGACCAACGGCTTCTACGCCTGGCTCGAGGCCCAGCTCGGCGACCGGCCCTGGTTCAACGGCGAGACCTTCGGCTGGGGCGACCTGAGCGTGGTCCCGTACGTGAACGGCTCCGTGGGCCATGGTCGGCCGTCGGCCAAGGGCTCCAAGCTGTCCGACTGGCTGGCCCGCGCCAACGCTCGCCCCTCCGTCGCCGCCACCACCGCCGAAGCCGGCCAGGCCGCCGCAGCCTCGGCCATGCCGAACGTGGCCGAACTGGTGAAGCAGGGCCTGTTCAAGCGCGAGTACCGCGACCACCGCCTGGAATGGATGATCAAGAGCGGCGGGGTCCAGGTCGTGCTCGACGGCCTGGCCCGCGACAACATCCGGTTCAGCCCGGATTTCTCCTAAGGCGCCCTATTGGAGACGGGCGGCGAAGGCCTCGACCACCGCGTCGCCCGTATACTCCGCCACCTTCGGCTTCACGATCTGCTTGGCGAACTCCGAGGTGATGTAGCGGAAATGCGGCTGCTCGGCCGTCGCCGCCTCGACGATGATCGCCGCGATATCGTCGCCGGTCTGGCCGAACTGGGCGAAGACGTCGCCGGACGATCCCATGTACTTGGCGATCATGGCGTCATAAGGCGGCTGGAAGTTCGAGAGCCCGCCCTCGCTCACCGCCCGGACATTGGCCACGAACTCGGTGTTGATGGGGCCGGGCTCGATCAGGCTGACCGCCACGCCCATGCGGCGGGCCAGCGGCGCGAAGCCCTCCATCATGCCCTCCACCGCGAACTTGGCGGCGCAATAGGCCTCGTTGAACGGCTGGCCGATCAGGCCGCCGACGCTGGTCACCGAGATGATCCGGCCCGAGCCGCGCTCGCGCATGTGCGGGAACACCGCCTTGGTGGTGTGCCAGACCCCGAAGAAGTTGATGCCCATGGTCCGCTTCAGGTCGGCGTCGCTGGTCTGCTCCAGGCTGCCCAGGAAGCCGGCGCCCGCGTTGTTCACCAGCACGTCGATGCGGCCATAGCGCTTCAGGGTGCGCTTCACGCTGCCCTCGATGGACTTCTGGCTGAGCACGTCCAGCCGGTCCACGCGCACCTTCACGCCCGCCGCCTTGGCGGCCTCGAGCAGCGGCTTCTTCTTGCCGGTGTCGCGCATGGTGGCCACGACCTCATAGCCCGCCTTGGCGAACCGGATGGCCGTATAGAGCCCAACCCCCGTGGACGTGCCGGTGATCAGCACAACCTGCTTGTCGCTTGCGGCCTTGGCCATGAGCGTCCTCCCCCTTGGTGTCGTTGGAGGGAAGCTTAGCTGAATTCGCACGCGCCTCTAGCTTGCGAGCACGCTTTCGATCGCCGTCTGCAACTGGCGCCCATAGATCGGCTTGAACAGCACCGCGGCGGGATGGTCCTCCTGGATCCGCGCCATGGTCGCCGGCTCGCGCGAGCCTGTGATGAAAATGACCTTCGAGCCCACCGCCTTGTGGATGGCCAGGGCGGCGTCGACCCCGTCCTCCTGCCCCTTCAGGCGCATGTCCATCAGGATCACCCGCGGACGATGCCGCAGAGCCATGTCGATGGCGCCGCGTGCGGTGTCGGCCGTGCCGCACACCGCCATGCCGAGGTCCTCGATCTGCATGCTGAGGCTGGCGGCGATCAGGAACTCATCCTCCACGACCAGCACGCAGTCCTTGAGCTCGGTGTCCAGGGTCTCGATCATGTCCGCTCCGGGGGCGATAGGGTGATTTCGGTCACAAGACCGTTGTCGTTGTGCGTGGCGATCTCGCCATCCAGTTGGGCCACCAGGCCCGCGATAATCACGGATCCGAGCCCCCGGGCGACGCCGCCCTCGGGGCGTCCGACGCCATTGTCGGCCACGATGAGGTCATAGCGGCCGTCCGCGCGCCGCTTGAGGGTCACCCGGATGCGGCCGACGCCGTCCTTGAACGCATGCTTCAGCGTGTTGGTGACCAGTTCGGTGACCAGCAGGCCGAGCGGGATCGCAAAGTCGAGGCCTGCGCGCATGGGCTCGACCTGCAGGTCCAGGCTCACCGACTGCGCGCCGCCGCCGTCCAGGATGTTGCGGGTCAGCTCGTCCAGGAACGGCTCAAGCTCGAAGGTCTCCAGATCCTTGGAGGTCATCAGCTGGTGATGCACCAGACCCAGGGCGTAGATGCGGCTGCGCAGGGCCTTCAAGGCCTCGCGGGCTTGGTCATCCTTCAGGGCGCGGACCTGCATCATGACGATGCCGTCGACGATCTGCAGGTTGTTCTTCACCCGGTGATAGACCTCGCGCAGCAGGAGGTCCCGCTGGGCCAGGGTGGCGCGCAGCTCGGCCTCGGCCAGGGCCCGTTGGGTGGTGTCCATGATGACGCCCAGCACGCGGATCGGCTTGCCGGTGTCCAACTCACGCTCGGTGATCAGCCGCCAGTGCGACTGCCAGCCCCAAGCGCCGTCCGGCCGCCTGGCCCGGTATTCCATCTGCACCACATCCCGGGCGCCGTCGCGCACCGCCTGGACCGCCGCATCCCGGGCGGGTCGGTCCTCGGGGTGGATGCGGGCGACCCAGCCGCTGAACTCGGGTCCATCCAGGGGCAACCAGACCTCCGGCGGGACCTGGCCCCAGGTCATCTCGGAAGCCCTCAGGTCCAGCCGGCCGATGTTGCGCCGATAGTCTATCTCCCAGACCGCGATCTGGGCCGCCTCGGCGGCGAAGCGCAGGCGGGTCTCGTACTCCCGCGCCGCGGCCTCGGCCCGGCGGCGATCGTCGATGTCCTCGATCACGGCGTGCACCTGGCGCGGCGCGCCCTCGGCGTCGCGCGACAGGGTGGCGGACACCCTGGCCCACACCGGCGAGCCATCGCGACGGCGATAAGGCTTCTCGCGCATATAGACGTCCGTCTCCCCGGCCAGCAGGCGGCGGAACTCCAGCCGGTCGGGCTCCAGGTCCTGCGCGAAACTCAGGGTCCAGGCGTTGACGCCGGCCAGCTCCTCGGGCGTGTAGCCCAGCATGCGGCTGAAGGCCTGGTTGGCGCGCAGGATCACGCCGTCCGCAGGGTTGGCGATGGTCTTGCCCACGGCGGAGCCTTCAAAGCTGGCCCGGAACTCCGCCTCGCTGGCGGCCAGGGCGCCCATGGCCTCGTCCCGTTGCGACAGGATAGCGCCCAGGCGCGGGACGATGGGCCAGAAGGCGATGGCTGCGGCCACGTCGAACACGGTGGCCGCCATCCGCGCCATCGTCTCCATGAGCGAGGGCGGGGCGCCCGGCGTGGTCGCCGACATGAACTGGGACAGAGCGCTGGTCAGGGCCGCGAGCCCCAGCAGCCAGACCACCCGCCGCGAGATCAGGTCCCGCCGGCGGCGCACCAGCCAGATCAGGGCGGCGAAGGCGGAGAGGCAGGCCAGGCCCAGGGCGATGTCGGACACGATCTGCAGGAAGGTGAGGACGCGCTCCGTCACGCCGTCAGCCGACGACGACACCCAAGGACTGAGCAACCACCTGCCGAATGTCACCGAGACCGCCCCTCCCAGGTTGTAGGAGAGGCGGCCTTCGGCCTCAGGTCAATGGCTGGTCTTGCGGGTCAGTCCTGGCCGTCGGCCGACTGGTCGATCTGGCCCATGCCGGTGATGTCGGTGCGCAGGTCCGCCGGGCGGGTGAGCAGGTCGATCTTGCCGTTGCCGGAGATGCGGATATCGGCGGCCTTGCGCGGCGCGATGGACGCCTCGCCGGAGCCGGAGATGTCCACTTGCGCGGCGTCGGCGTCCAGGTGGCCCAGGTCGGCCTGGCCGGAGCCGGTGATGTCCAGCTTCACGGTCTTGACCTCGCCCACCGCGGTCACGTCGGCCGAGCCGGAGATCCGCAGATCCAGGACCTCCTGCTTGTAGCCGTCGATGGTCAGCTGCTGAGCGCCCGACAGATCGAAGCGGGTGACGTTCGGCGCGTGCAGGATGATGGTGATGCGGTCGAAATCGACACCGCCCTCGTCCATGGTGATGCGGCCGTCGCGGATCACCAGATGCTTCAAGACCTCATCCGGCGCCTCGATGGTCAGTTGGGTGTTGGCGTCCTGGGTGTAGCGGATATCGGCCGGCAGATCGGTCTCCAGCCGGTCGCCGCCGGTCCAGGTCAGGGCGCGTTTCTGGACCGCCTCAGCCTGGTCCTGGCCGCGATCGACCCGGCCATGCCAGCCGTCGCGGTCGCCGTGGCCCTCGAAGCTCCAGCGGTGGAAGCGGCCGTCCTCGATCCAGAACGGACCGCCGGCGACAGCGAAGGCCCCGGCGAAGCTGGCGATGCAGAGCACGAAGCCGGCGGCGGCGATGATAACGAGCGTGCGGATCACGACGAGACCCCCGTGGGTTCCAGCGCGGGCTTGAGCAGCCGCATGTGCAGCCGGCCGTACCAGACCAGCCCGTTGACGAAGGCGATGGTCACCAGGGTGGTGACCGCGCCGATGGAGCTGGCCCCGGCCATCAGGCCCAGGCCGGCCAGCATCAGGGCCCCGATCGGCGCCCCCACCGCGATGAACGGCCCGGCCGCGAAGATCACCGCGCCGGCCGCGAAGCAGACCAGGGCCGCGATGGCGAAGCCGAACAGGGTTCCCGCGATGGACAAGAGGATCGGCAGCAGGATCAGGACGTCCAGCGCCCCTAGCCCCAGCACCGCGAAGATGGCGCTGGCGGCGGCGGACGGGTTCCGTTGCTCCTCCCAGCGCTTCAGGTCGGCCTCGGCGCGCAGCTCGCGGGCCAGGCGGGCGGGATCGCCCAGGGCCTCGGCGACCTCGGCCTCGGTGCGACCGGCGGCCTCGCCTTCGGTGAAATGCGCCTCGTAGTCGGCGGCGATGTCGTCGATGGCCTTTTGCGGCAGGCCGCGAAGGCCCTCGCGCAGCTTGGACATGAAGACCTGGCGGCTCATTGGGCCCCTCCCAGGATGTCGTTCACCGCCTGCGAAAAGGCGGCCCATTCGGCCTGCTGGGCGGCGAAGCTCGTCCGCCCGGCGTCCGTCAGCTTGTAGTACTTGCGCGGCGGCCCGGCGCTGCTCTCCACCAGATAGGTTTCGACCAGACCGTCCGACTGCATGCGGCGCATCAGCGGGTAGATGGTGCCCTCACCCATATCGATCCCCTTGGTGAGACGGCTCGCGATTTCGTAGGCGTAGGCGTCGCCGCGCGAGAGCAGCGCGAGCACGCAGAGCTCGAGCACGCCTTTCTTCAGCTGTACCTGGATCGTTTCCGACACGAGGCCTGTCTCCTTTGAACAAGGAGATGACTATCGCAAGGTACCGTGCGGTACAAGGTACCTATCCATGAACAATAGTTCATGGTGGTTGGCGCCTCGGTTGGGACGTCAGGCCTTGCCGGCCGGCGGCGGCTGCGGGCGGGAGAACACCCACTCGGCCTCGATCGAGGCCTCCGCCTGGAACCGGTAGCCCTCGGCGTCGAAGGCCTTCAGGTCGGCGGCCTTTTCGATCCGGTGATCGATGGCGTAGCGGGCCATCAGGCCACGGGCCTTCTTGGCGTAGAAGCTGATGATGCGGGCCTCGCCGTCCTTCTCCTCCAGGAAGCGGACATTGATCACCGGCGCCTTGAGCGCCTTCAGGTCGACGGCGCCGAAGTACTCGCCGCTGGCGCAGTTCACCAGGGTCCGGTCCTTGTGCGGGGCGAGCGCCACATCCAGTTCCCTGGCCAGCTTGTCGCCCCAGAAGTCGTAGAGGCTCTTGCCGCGCGGGGTCTTCAGCCGCGTCCCCATCTCCAGGCGGTAGGGCTGGATCAGGTCGAGCGGCCGAAGGATCCCGTACAGGCCCGACAGGATCCGTACATGGTCCTGGGCCCAGGCCAGGGCCTTCTTGTCCAGCTCACGCGCCTTCAGCCCGGAATAGACATCGCCGTTGAAGGCGAAGGCCGCCTGGAGGCCGTCCTCCATGGCCGGATCGAAGGCCTGGAACCGCTCGCGGTTCAGGGTGGCCAGGTTGTCCGACAGGTCCATCAGGCTCTTCAGCTGGCGGACGCTCAGCTTGCGCGTCACCTGGGACAGCTCGGCGATGTCCGCCGCCAGGTCCGGAATCGTGGCCGGCGCCACGGTCTTCGGGGCTGCGAAGTTCATCGCCTTGGCCGGCGACAGGACGATCAGCATGGATGAAGGCTCTAGAAGAACACGCGCGGATTCATGATCCGCTTCGGATCCAGGCTTTGCCGGATCGCCTCCAGGGCCGCAACCTCGACCGGGCTCTTGTAGCGGCGGGCTTCTTCCGTCTTCATCGCCCCCAGCCCGTGCTCGGCCGAGATCGAGCCGCCCAGCCGAGCGACGATGTCGTGCACCATGCGGCTGCCCTGGTCCCGCTTCGCCGAATGCTCAGCGTTGTCGCCGCCGTGGGGGCGGATCACGTCGTAGTGGATGTTGCCGTCGCCCACATGGCCGAAGGCGGTGATCCGGCAGCCCGGAACGAAGGCCTCCATGGCCGCGCTGGCCTCGGCGATGAAGCGGGCCACCTGGCTCACTGGCACCGAAATGTCGTGCTTCCAGGTCGCGCCCTCCGGCTTCTGGCCCGGCGACTGGTTCTCGCGGATCGACCACAGGGCCTTGGCCTGGGCGTCGGTCTGGGCGACCACGGCGTCGCGCACCAGCCCGTCCTCCAGCCCCTTGGACAAGAGCCGCTCCATGGCCGCCTCCGCGGCGCCCGGCTCGCCGGAGGCGATCTCGACCAGCACGTACCAGGGATGTGCTTGCGGCAGCGGATCGCGTTGGCCGGTGATGTTCTTCAGCACGAACTCGATCCCGCGCCGGCCCATCAGTTCAAAGGCCTCCACGGCCCCGCCGGCGGTGTCCTTGGCCCGCGCCAGCATCTGGATCGCCACCTCGGGGCTGTCGACGGCGGCGATGGCGGTGGCGCGACTGACCAGCACCGGGAACAGCTTCAGGCTGGCGGCGGTGACCACGCCCAGCGTCCCCTCCCCGCCGATCAGCAGCTGTTTCAGGTCATAGCCGGTGTTGTCCTTGCGCAGGCGCTTCAGCCCGTTCCAGACCTCGCCATTGGGCAGCACGGCCTCCAGGCCCAGCACCAGGTCCCGCGTGGTCCCATAGCGCAGCACCTGGGTGCCGCCAGCATTGGTCGAGACCACCCCGCCCACGGTCGCCGTGCCTTCGGAGGCCAGGCCCAGGGGGAAGCGCCGCCCGACTGTCGCCACCGCCTCGTGGACCGCCGCCAGGGTCACCCCGGCCTCGGCCACGATCACATCGTCAAAGGCGTCCAGGTCACGGATCGCCCGCAGGCGCTCGGTGGACAAGAGGATCTCGCCTTGCGGAATCTGCCCGCCCACCAGGCCGGTGTTGCCGCCCTGGGGCGTGATCGCCACCCCGGCCTCGGCGCAGATCCCAACCACGGCGGCGACCTCCGCCGTCGTCTTCGGCAGGGCCAGCAGCGGCGTCGTCCCCGTCCAGCGGTCGCGCCATTCCAAGAGCTTGGGGGCCAGCCGGTCGGGATCCTGGCTCCAACCCCCCTCGCCCAGCACGGACTTCAGGCGCGACAGCACATCGGCGGGAACGGGCTTGGTCATGGGCGGCAGACTACGCTCAACGGCGGGTGCGGGCCAGTCAGCCGACGAAGCCGGCGGCGCGCTTCAGGCGGTCATTGATCGCCTCGCCCAGCCCTTCGTCGGGGATCGGGGCGACGGCGATGGCCGAGGGCCTGGTCCGGTCCGCCGCGCGCAGATAGGCGAACAGGTTGGCGGCGGCCTCGCGCAGGTCGCCAGAGGGACTGAGGTTCAGGGCCGGATCGCCGGGGCCGGGGCCAAAGCCCAGATAGGCCTCGCCGGGCTCGGCGCGGTCAGCGTTCAGCCGCACGGGCGCGTCTGGCGAATAGTGCCGCGCCAGCCGGCCAGGCGAGCGCTTGGCGTCATCTTCGGCCTCGGCCAGGGGGCCGATCACCGCCTCGATCTGGCCCCGAGTCACCGCGCCGGGCCGCAGCAGGCGCGGGGCGTCCAGGAGCCCGACCACCGTCGATTCCAGACCCACCTCGCAAGGCCCGCCGTCCAACGCCGCGCCGACCTTGTCGCCGGTCTCCTCCACCGCGTCAGCGAAGGTGGTGGGGCTGGGCCGCCCCGAGCGGTTGGCTGAGGGCGCGACCACCGGGCCGCCAAAGGCCGCCAGCACCGTATGCGCGATCAGGTGCGCCGGACAGCGCACCGCCACGCTCTCCAGCCCGGCGCGGGCCAGGTCGCAGACCACGCCGTCGGGGGCCATCGGCAGCACCAGGGTGAGCGGACCGGGCCAGAAGGCCGCCGCCAGCTTGCGCGCCCGCTCGTCGAACACGGCGATCCGCTCGGCCCCGGCCAGATCGGCCACGTGACTGATCAGCGGATTGAACCGGGGCCGCCCCTTGGCCTCATAGATCGCCGCCACCGCCGCAGGGTTCGAGGCGTCGGCTCCCAGCCCATAGACGGTCTCGGTCGGCAACAGGATCAACTGGCCGGCGCGCAGGGCCTCTGCCGCCGCGCCTATTTGCGCGTCGCCGTGAGCTTCACGCTCACCTTCACTGCTGCGGGAATCTGATCGGTCGCCTGCCACTCGCCCTGCCCCACGCCAAAGGCGGTGCGGTCGAGGCTGGTTACACCGCTCATGCGGGCCTTGTCGCCGTCGATCTTCAGGCGGAACGGCAGGTCGAAGACCTTGGACACCCCGCGAAGGCTCAGTTGGCCATGGGCGACATAGCGGTCTTCACCGGTCTTCTCGAACCGCGTGGCGGTGAACACCGCCTGGCCATGGGCGTCGGCGTCGAACCAGTCGGGACCCGCGAGACTCGCGTCGCGCTGGGCGTCGCCGGTCCTGGCTGAGGTCAGATCGATCGAGACATTGACCTTGGACTTGTCCAGTTGGTCCGGGCTGAAGGTGATGTCGGCGCTCCAGCGTTCGAACTGGCCCTCGATGGCCTGGCCGGACCAGACCGTGGCGAAGGCCAGGCTCGAGCCCTTGTCGACGCTCCAGGCCGACAGGGGCAGAACCTTCGGCGCCTCGGCGGTCGCGGCCTCAGGGGCCTGGGCTGCGGCGGGCGCGGCGGCGGCCGGCGGGGCGTCCGGCAGGTCATCGGTCATCGGCTGGGCGGCC
>NZ_JBHTLQ010000035.1:0-38942 GCF_042679085.1 Phenylobacterium conjunctum
CCGACCCCGGTCACGCCGGCGCCCACGCCGCGGCCGACGACGCCCAGCGGCCCGGCGGTGATCCCGCCGCCGGCCGGCGACCTGAGCGATTCCCAGATCTCGACCTACGGCAAGGGCCGGTTCCTGTGGCCGCTGCGAGGCCAGATCCTCTCGGACTTCGGGCCCAAGGGCACGGGCCAGCGCAATGACGGCATCAACATCCGCACCAAGGCCGGCGACACCGTCCGGGCCGCGGCGGCGGGCGATGTGGTCTATGCCGGCGACCAGGTCCCGGGCTTCGGCAACCTGGTGCTGATCAAGCACGCCGATGGCTGGGTCACGGCCTATGGCCACCTGGGCCGCGTGGACGTGAAGATGCAGCAGAAGGTCGTCCAGGGTCAGCAGATCGGCCAGGCCGGCCAGACTGGCGGCGTCTCCGAACCCCAACTCCACTTCGAAGTCCGCTACGCGCCCTCGGCCAACGAGCGGGCCAAGCCGGTGGACCCGGAACTGGTGCTGCCGAAATAGGCGCTCTACCGGGCGTGGAGGCCTGGGTTCGGCGTGCACCCCCAACCCGCGTCATCCTCCGGGCGCCCGAAGGGCGAACCGGGGGCCCCATAGGGGCGGGTCAGGTTCTGGGAATCGGCTTGGGTCCCCCGGATCCTCGCTGGCGCGAGGACCGGAGGATGACGTTGGTGAGGGGCGGTGCGCCCGCGCCCTCGCGCGCGGCTACGCGGGCAGGTCCTTGCCCAGCTCCCCCGCCAGATCGCGGATGAACTGCCAGGCGACGCGGCCGGAGCGGCCGCCGCGCAGTTGGGCCCATTGCAGGGCGCGGCGCTCCAGGTCGGCGACCACCAGGCCATAGCGGCGGGCATAGCCCTCGACGGCGTCCAGATAGGTCGCCTGGTCCATGGGCGGGAAGCCGATCCACAGGCCGAAGCGGTCCGAGACGCTGACCTCTTCCTCGGCGTCCTCGGCGGTGGCGATCAGGCCGCGATCCTCGGAATGGCCCCGCGGCATCAGATGTCGGCGGTTGGAGGTGGCCACGAACAGCACATTGGCCGGCGGGCCCGACACCCCGCCCTCCAGTGCTGACTTCAGCGCCTTGGCCGCCGCCGCGCCGTCCTCGAAGGACAGGTCATCGCACAGCACCACGAACCGCTCGGGCCGCTCGCGCAGCAGGTCGAACAGCGGGGGTAGGGCGGCGACCTGGTCCCGGTCGACCTCGATCAGCTTCAGGTCGGCGCGATCCGCCGACACCGCCATGAAAGCGGCCTTGGACAGGGAGCTCTTGCCGGTGCCCCGCACGCCCCAGAGCAGGACATGGTTCGAGGGCAGGCCTCCCGCGAAGCGGCTCAGGTTCTCCACGAACTGGGTCTTCTGCCGCTCCACGCCCACCAGCGACTCAAGGGGCAGGGGATAGTCCGGCGCCGGCGCAAAGCGGTTCGCGAGGGGATCGTGCCGGAACAGCCGTGCGCAAGCGAAGTCCGGGGCGGGCGGCGGCGGCGGGGCCAGGCGCTCCAGGGCGTCGGCGATGCGGGCGAGGACGGGCGAAAGCGGATGTTCCATGGCTTGCGTGCTTAGCCGCAGCCCGGTTCCATTGCAAAACGAGGGGCGAACCCTTAGCTTCCGCCGACCTGAAAAACGGGGCCGCTGCGGTCCCGCACCTTTGCGCTTCCGGAGAGGCCATGTTCGCCACCCCCGCCTTCGCCCAGACCGCCGGCGCCGCCGCCGGCAGCCCTCAGGACATGATCCTGCAGTTCCTGCCGCTGATCGGCATGATCGTGCTGTTCTATTTCCTGATGATCCGGCCGCAGCAGCAGCGCGCCAAGCAGCACCAGGCCATGCTGGCCGCCCTGAAGCGCAACGACACCGTCGTGCTGAACTCGGGCGTGATCGGCAAGGTCGTCCGGGTGGAAGACAAGGAAGTCGGCCTCGAAATCGCCACCGGCGTCACCGTCAAGGTGGTGAAGGGGATGATCGCCGAGGTCCGCACCCGCGGCGAACCGGCCCCGGCCAACGACTCCAAAGCCTGAGCCGCTTTTAGAAAGCCCCCTGGATGATCGCCCCCTCCCGCTGGAAGTTGATCGCCGTCATCGTCGCGGTCCTCTACGGCGTGCTGTTCACCCTGCCGAACGTCCTGCCGGCGTCGGTGCGTGACAGTCTGCCCGGCTTCCTGCCGAAACAGACCCTGAACCTGGGCCTCGACCTCCAGGGCGGCTCGTACCTGCTGCTCGAGGTGGACACCAAGGCGCTGCGCGCCGAGAAGCTCACCAACCTGATCGAGGACACCCGCACCGCCCTGCGCGAGGCGGACATCGAGTTCAGCGGTCTGGGCCAGTCGGGGGGCGTGATCAACGTCCGCATCACCGACCCCGGCCAGGTGAACGCCGCGCTCAACGCCCTGCGGCGCGGGGTGGGCTCTCAGCTGCAGTCGGGCGGCCGCGACACCACCATCAATACCGGCCCGGACCAGACGATCCGGATCGCCCTGGTGGAGCAGGCCATGCAGGCCGAGGCCGGCAAGGCGGTGGACCAGTCCATCGAGATCATCCGCCGCCGGATCGACGCCCTGGGCACCAAGGAGCCCGCCATCCAGCGCCAAGGCGTCGACCGCATCGTCGTCCAGGCGCCGGGCGAGAGCGATCCCGAGAAGCTCAAGAACATCATCGGCCAGACCGCCAAGCTGACCTTCCAGATGGTCGACGACTCGGTCTCCGCGGCTGAGGCCTCGCAAGGCCGCCTGCCGCCCGGCACCGAACTTCTGCCCAGCGATGACGGCTATGCGCCGGCCTATCTGGTCAAGAAGCGCGCCCTGGTCTCGGGCGAGATGCTGACCGACGCCCACCAGCAGTTTGACCAGCAGACCGGCCAGCCGGTCGTGGCTTTCCGCTTCAACGGGGTCGGCGCCCGCCGCTTCGGCGATGCGACCACCAACAATGTCGGCAAGCGCTTCGCCATCATCCTCGACAAGAAGGTGATCTCGGCCCCGGTGATCAACGGCCCGATCCTGGGCGGTTCCGGCGTCATCACCGGCAACTTCACGCCGGAAAGCGCCAACAACCTCGCCATCCTGCTGCGCGCCGGCGCCCTGCCGGCCCCGCTGATCCCGGAACAGCAATCGACCGTGGGCGCGGAGCTGGGCGCTGACGCCATCAAGGCCGGCGCCATCTCGCTGGGCATTGGCGCGGCGGCGATTGTCGTCTTCATCGTGCTGGCCTACGGCATGTTCGGCGTGTTCGCGGCCTTCGCCCTGATCGTCAACGTGCTGCTGATCTTCGGCATCATGTCGATGAGCCAGGCGACCCTGACCTTCCCCGGCATCGCCGGCCTGATCCTCACCCTGGCGGTGGCCATCGACGCCGACGTGCTGATCTATGAGCGGATACGCGACGAGGCGCACGCGGGACGAACACCCTTGGCGGCTCTTGACCACGGGTTCCAGCGCGCCCTGGTGTCCATCATCGATGCGAACATCACCAGCGCCATCTCGGCGGTCATCATGTTCGCCTTCGGCTCGGGCCCGATCCGCGGCTTCGCCTGGACCCTGCTGATCGGCGTGATCACCTCGGTGTTCACCGCCGTCGTCATTCCTCAAGTTCTCATCGGCATCTGGTATCGCGCCAGGAAGCCGAAATCCCTTCCGATCGTGTAGAGGCGACCATGGCCTGGCCCCTGATCCGCATTCTGCCGCGGGAATTCCACTTCGACTTCGTCCGCCTGGCGCCCTTCGCGGCGATCCTGTCGGCGATCCTCATCCTCCTGTCCGGCGCGTCCTTCTTCACCAAGGGCATGAACTTCGGCATCGACTTCGTCGGCGGCACCGTCATCGAGGTTCGCACGCCCGGCGCTGCGCCCATCGGCGTGCTGCGCAGCTCGGCCACCGCGGCGGGCGCCCACGACGCCCAGGTCCAGAGCCTGGGCGGCGCCAACGGCGCCATGATCCGCTTCCGTCCCACTGAGGGGCAGAGCGCGGTTGCGGCCACCGAGTCCGTCAAGCAGGCGCTGACCAAGGCCGTGCCGGGGATCCAGTTCAAGCAGGTCCAGACCGTCGGGGCCAAGGTCTCCGGCGAGCTGATGCAGGGCGGCTTCCTGGCGCTCGGCGTCGCCATGCTGCTGATGCTGGCCTACATCTGGTTCCGGTTCCAACTGCAGTTCGGCATGGGCGCGGTGGTGGCCGTGCTCCACGACGTGCTGCTGACGCTCGGCCTGTTGTCCTTCATGCAGCTCGAGTTCTCGATGACCTCCATCGCGGCCCTGCTGACCGTGATCGGCTACTCGATGAACGAGAAGGTCATCACCTTCGACCGGCTTCGCGAGAACCTGCGCAAGTACAAGACCACGCCCCTGGGCGAAGTCATCAACCGCTCGGAGAACGAGCGTCTGTCGCGGACCCTGATCACCGGCACCACGGCCATCCTGGCCCTGTCCGGCGCCCTGTTCCTCGGCGGGCCTGTCCTGTTCCCCCTGGTCTTCACCATGGTGTTCGGGATCATCATCGGCACCTATTCCTCGATCTATGTGGCCCTGCCGATCATCCTGCTTTGGGGTGTGAAGCGCGGCGATGACGAGGCGACCCCGCTGAAACCTGCGACCGTGCGGCCCTGACATGGCCCGCAACGCCCCCATGGTGGAGACCTACGGCGAGGGCGGTTTCCGCCTCGCGGGTCAGCGCCATGAGGGCTCGGTCCTGATCGTCGGCGACGAGGCCAAGGTCTGGCCGGTGCGCAACCTCGCCGAGATCACGCCGGAGAGTCTGGCCGAGGTGTTCGAGCGCGGCCCTCGCGAGGTCGAGTTCGTGCTGCTGGGGGTAGGCCGGGTGAACGCCCTGCCGCCGAAGGCCCTGCGCGAGGCCCTGGCCAAGGCCGGGATCGGCCTGGAGTTCATGGACACTCCGGCGGCGGCCCAGACCTACAACCTCTTGACCTCTGAAGGCCGACGTCTGGCCTGCGGGCTCATCGCGATCTGACCCAAGTCTTTGCGCAGTAGGCGAAACCGCCCTATAGCTGGCCGCCCAGGGCAGGAATCTTACGAGGGCGCATCCATGGCCAAACTTCTTTCCAATCTTCGCGACACCATCATCGTCAGCGCGATCCTCGCGCTCATCATGATCGGCGGCTACTTCTCGCATAACGGCGCGGCCGACTCGATCTTCTGGCAGGCGGTATTCCGCTTCCTCCACATCCAGTTCGGGATCATGTGGATCGGCCTGCTGTACTACTTCAACTTCGTCCAGATCCCGCAGATGGCGCAGATCCCGGCTGAACTGAAGCCGGCCGTCTCCAAGTACATCGCCCCGGCGGCGCTGTTCTGGTTCCGCTGGGCCGCCCTGTTCACCTGGGTCGCCGGCGTGATCCTGGCCATCAACCGCGGCTACTTCGTCCAGGCCCTGACCCTGGGCGTGCTGGAAGGCTTCTCCGTGCCGCAGCACACCTTCATCGGTGTCGGCATGTGGCTGGCCACCGTGATGTTCTTCAACGTCTGGGTCTTCATCTGGCCGAACCAGAAGATCGCGCTCGGCATCGTTGAAGGCGACGCGGACGCCAAGGCCAAGGCCGGCCGGACCGCGATGCTGTTCTCGCGGACCAACACCCTGCTGTCGATCCCGATGCTGGTCACCATGGCGATGAACCAGACCATCTTCGGCTGATCCTCGTTACAGTCTAGAACTGGAAGGCCCGCCTCACCGGCGGGCCTTTTGGTTTGTAAGAGCCCGACATGTCCGACGCGCCTGAAACCGATCTCGACGCCCTGATCCAGCGGGTGGATCCGGATCGCTGGCTGTCCAGCCGCTTCATCGCCGAGCCCCAGGCCCGGGCCGACGCCGTGGCGGTCTACGCCTTTGACTATGAGCTGGCCCGCGCGCCCAAGGTGGCGACCAATCCGCTGATCGGCGAGATCCGCCTGACCTGGTGGCGGGAGGTGCTGGACGAGGCTTACGGTCAGGGGCCGGTGCGCAAGCATCCCACCGCCGAGGCCCTGGCCGCCGCCATCCGCCGTCACAGCCTGCCGCGCGAGCCCCTGGAGGCGATGATCGACGTCCGCTATCGCGAGCTCGACGCCAAGCCGCTGGAACTGGAGGAGGCGCTGGACTGGGCCAGAAACAGCGGGGGCTCTGCAGCGGTGACCGTGGCCCGCATCCTCGATCCCAAGGCCGACGAGGCGCGCGCCCGCGCCGGCGGCGAAGCCTGGGCCATCGGCCGGCTGATGGGGACCATGGGGCTGAACGCCGATGGCGCTGACGCGGCGCTTGCTCAGGCCCTGAAGGCCAGCCGCGGACTGTCGGTCGCGTCTTTTCCGGCCATCGCCCACGGGACCCTGGCCCGCGTCAGGGCGAGGGGGCGCAAGCCCGGCGACCTGGGCGGCCGGGCTCGCGTCCTGTGGGCCGTGCTGACCGGCCGGATCTGACCTATTCGGCCGCCATCGCCGGTTCGCCCTCGATCCAGCGGGCGAGGTCGGCCAGGGCGCGTTCGCCCACCGCCAGCTTCTTGTTGCGGGTCTTTTCCTTGGCGCCCAGCCGGCGGCCGTCGGCGTCGCGCTTGGCGACCTCTAGCGGCGGGATCAGGCCGTAGTTGATGTTCATCGGCTGGAACGAGCCCTTTCCACCTTCCATGTGGCCGCCGGTGATGTGGTTCACCAGGGCGCCCATGGCCGTGGTGGCTGGCGGCGGCTCAATGGGCTTGCCCAGGCGCTCAGCGGCGGCCAGGCGGCCGGCCAGCAGGCCCACGGCGGCGCTTTCCACATAGCCCTCGACCCCGGTCACCTGGCCGGCGAAGCGCAGGCGCGGCGCAGCCTTCAGGCGCAGCTGGCGGTCCAGCAGGCGCGGGCTGTTCAGGAAGGTGTTGCGGTGCAGGCCGCCGAGCCGGGCGAACACGGCCTTCTCCAGGCCCGGGATCATGCGGAAGATCTCGGTCTGGGCGCCGTGCTTCAGCTTGGTCTGGAAGCCGACCATGTTCCAAAGGGTGCCGAGCGCATTGTCCTGGCGCAGCTGGACGACGGCGTAAGCCTTCTCTTCCGGCTTGTGGGCGTTTGTGAGGCCGACGGGCTTCATCGGCCCGTGGCGCAGGGTCTCGCGGCCGCGCTCTGCCATCACCTCGATGGGCAGGCAGCCGTCGAAATAGGGGACGTGCTCCCAGTCCTTGAACTCGGCCTTCGGCCCGGCCAGCAGGGCGTCGATGAAGGCCTCGTACTGGTCTTTGGTCATCGGGCAGTTGATATAGGCCGCCGCGTCGCCGCCGGGACCTTCCTTGTCGTAGCGCGACTGACGCCACGCCACGTCCATGTCGATGGACTCGAAGTTCACGATCGGGGCGATAGCGTCGAAGAAGCTCAACTGGCCCTCGCCGGTGACGTCCAGAATGGCCTCGGCCAGGGCGGGCGAGGTGAGGGGACCGGTGGCCACCACGACGCTGTCCCATTCGGCTGGCGGCAGGCCGGCGATTTCCTCGCGGACGATGGTGACCAGGGGGTGGGCTTCCAGCCGGGCGGTGACCTCGGCGGAGAAGCCGTCACGGTCCACGGCCAGGGCGCCGCCCGCCGGCACCTGGTGGGCGTCGCCCGCCGACATGATGATCGAGCCCATGCGGCGCATTTCGGCGTGCAGCAGGCCGACGGCGTTGCCCGTCCAATCATCGGCGCGGAAGGAGTTGGAACAGACCAGCTCGGCCAGGGATTGGGTCTGGTGGGCGTCGGTGCCGCGCACCGGGCGCATCTCGTGCAGGATCACGGGCACGCCGGCCTGGGCGATCTGCCAGGTGGCTTCCGAACCGGCGAGGCCGCCGCCGACGACATGGATAGGGGGAATGCTCATGCGTGGCTAACTAGCAACGATCTGATGAGATCGCGAGCCGGGCCTTGCGGTTAGATCCGTGCGAACCTTAATTTCCACGCTAGAAGAAGCGGTCGACTCGCCTGGCATTTCCGTCGGCCCGGAAAATTGAAATGACCTCCCTAAAGGCGACTGACGTCGCCCTCGAAGGCTTCCGCGTCACGCGGGAAAATCCTCGGACCTTTTTGCTGTGGTGTGGATTTTCGCTTTTCGTCAGCATCATTGGCGCGGCGATCACGATTGCGCTGGGTGACGAGGCGCGCCAGGCCATTGAGGTGATCGGCGACCGCCAGGCGCCGGACCTGGGCGTGCTGCTCAAGGCGTTCGAGGAATTGAGCCCGCTGCTGATCATGGGCCTGGTGGTCCAGTGCGTCACGGTGGCCGCGGTGTTCCGCATCGTCCTTCGCCACGCCGACCACGGCTTCGGCTATCTGAAGTTCGGCGCCGATGAGCTGCGCCTGATCGCGCTCACCCTGATCTACATCGTGCTGGTGATGCTGGTGGTGACCGCCATCACCTTCATGGCCGGCGTGGTCGCCCTGATCGCCTCGGTCGGCGGGCCGCAGTTCGCGGTGCTGGCGGGGCTCGGGGCCGAGATCTTCTTCCTGGGCCTGTTGCTGTTCATCGCCGTGCGTCTGTCGCTGGCCCCGGCCATCACCTTCGCCGAGAAGCGGATCGCGGTGTTCGACTCCTGGAAGCTGACCCATGGCATGGCCTGGCGGCTCGGCTTCGCCTACGCCCTGTCCCTGATCTACATGTTCATCATCGCCCTGCTGACGCTCAGCATCTTCAGCGCCCTGGTGGCGGTGTTCAATGGCGGCGACCTCGCGGCCTCCGGGCGGGCCATGAACCCGGACCAGAGCTCCTTCGCCGCCTATTTCACGCCCCTGACCATCATCAGCCTGCTGGTCAGCGCGCCCTTGTCGGCGCTCTGGTACGCGGTGATCGCGGCCCCGGCCGCCATCGCCTACCGCGAGCTGCACGGCCCTGTGGTCGATGAGGGGACGCTCGGCGCGTGACCGCCTTTTCCGGAAGTACGGCGGCCGCCCACGGCTTCAGCCTGATCCGGCGTGAGCCGCGGGCCGCCATGGCCTGGGCGGCCCTGTCCGCCGCAGCCACCGTGCTGGTGGCCTGGGGCGCGGGGCAGGGGGCCGGCGTCCACGCCGTCACCATCGCTGTCGACCTCTTGGCCAGTCTGGCGATCACCGGCGCGGCCCTGCGCGCCTGGACGCGGCCGGACGACCGGGCTTTCGCCTATGTCAGGCTCGGACGCGACGAGCAGCGGCTGCTGGTCTGCGCGGTGGCGGCGCTGGCGCCGGCGGTCCTGGTGCTGGCCGTGCTGATCCGCATGACCCCGACCCCGCCGTTGCTGGCCGGAACGATCCTGTCGCTGGGCGTCTGGGCCTGGTACGCCCTGCGCCTGATCCCGGCCGGCGCGCTCAGCGTTCGCGACCGGGCCTTGCGCCTGGGCGAGGCCTGGGCGGCGAGCCGCGGTCTTGGGGTGAAACTGGGCCTGGCGGTCTTCCTGACCTTTGTCTTCATCGTCCTGTCGGCGATGGGCCTGGGCCTGGTCACCCTGATCCTGCAAGTGCTGGTGACGGTGGCCCAGGGCGCCAAGAGCCTGGCCTCGCCCGGACCGGTCATGAACCTGGTCAGCGCGGCCCTGGCCGGCGGGCTGGCCTCGGTGGGCCTGGTTCTGTGGGCCGGCATCGGGGTGAGCGTCGTCTCTCCGCCCACCCCGGACCAGGACGCCGCTTAGGCGTCGGCGCTCGGACGCGCCTTCATGCGGGCGCGCCATGCGGCAAGGTGCTCGTATTCCTCCAGGACCGGCAGACCGATCCAGTCGGCGAAGTCGACGGTGGAGAGCAGGCAGATGTCGGCCATGGTCAGGCTGTCCCCGACCAGGAACTCGCGGCCCTCAAGCTCGCGGTTCAGCCACTTCTGGGCGCCGTTATAGGTCTCGCGGTTCGACTCGCCGAAATCCTTGAACTGGGTCAGCAGGGCGGCGGTGAACGGGTGGGCGTGACGCCAGAACATGCCGACCGGCATCATCACCGTGAACTCGATCCGGCGGATCCACATGTCCACCTGGGCCTTTTCCACCGCGGTGCGGCCGAACATCGGCGTCTCGGGGTGGGTTTCCTCGAAATAGCGGCAGATGGCGACGGTCTCGGAAATGCAGGTGCCGTCGTCCAGCTCCAGCATCGGGATCTGGCCCAGCGAGTTCTTGGCCCGGTACTCCGGCGACTTGTGCTCACGCTTGCGCATGTCGACGGTGGTTTCGGGGAGATCGATCCCCTTTTCCGCCAGGAAGATGCGCACGCGGCGCGGGTTCGGCGCCGGCATCGGCGCGCCGTACAAGATCATGGTCGTCCTCCAAATCACTCAAAGAATGGAGGAAGACGCTAGCTTAGCGCGACCTGGGGTGGAAGCGGCTCAGGCGGAAACGAGCTTGCGCCGACGCTCCGTCTTGCGCTGGGTGTGGCGGTCCAGCAGTTCGGCCAGGTAGCGGCCGGTCCAGCTGCGCGGGTTGGCGGCCAGCTGTTCGGGGCTGCCGACGCCCACGATCTCGCCGCCGCCGTCGCCGCCTTCGGGACCGAAGTCCACCAGCCAGTCGGCGGTCTTGATGACATCGAGATTGTGCTCGATCACCACCACCGTATTGCCCTGGTCGGCGAGCTCGTGGAGCACTTCCAAGAGCTTCTTCACGTCCTCGAAGTGCAGGCCTGTGGTGGGCTCATCGAGGATGTAGAGGGTCTTGCCGGTGGCCCGCCGCGACAGCTCCTTGGACAGCTTCACCCGCTGGGCCTCGCCGCCCGACAGGGTCGTCGCCTGTTGGCCGACCTTGACGTAGCCCAGGCCGACCCGCTGCAGGGTGGCCATCTTCTCGCGCACGCTGGGCACGGCCTTGAAGAAGTCGTGGGCCTCGTCGACCGTCATCTCCAGGACGTCGGAGATCGACTTGCCCTTGAACAGGATCTCCAGGGTCTCGCGGTTGTAGCGCTTGCCGTGGCAGACGTCGCAGGTGACGTAGACATCCGGCAGGAAGTGCATCTCGATCTTGATCAGGCCATCGCCCTGGCAGGCCTCGCAGCGACCGCCCTTGACGTTGAAGCTGAAGCGGCCGGGGCCGTAGCCGCGGGCCTTGGCCTCCGGCAGACCGGCGAACCAATCCCGGATCGGCTGGAAGGCGCCGGTATAGGTGGCCGGGTTCGAGCGCGGGGTGCGGCCGATCGGCGACTGGTCGATGTCGATGACCTTGTCGAAGTGCTCCAGGCCCTCGATCCGCTCATGTGGCGAGGGGGCGTCGGAGGCGTTGTGCAGGCGGCGCGCGGCGGCCTTGTACAGGGTCTCGATGGTGAAGGTGGACTTGCCGCCGCCGGACACGCCGGTGATGCAGGTGAAGGTCCCGACCGGGATCTCGCCGGTGACGTTCTTCAGGTTGTTGCCCGTGGCGCCGACGACCCGCAGCACCTTCTTCTTGGAGATCGGCCGGCGGTCCTCCGGCACCTCGATCTCGCGGGCGCCGGACAGGTACTGGCCGGTGAGGCTCTTCGGATCGGCCATGATGTCGGCGGGCTTGCCCTGGCTCACCACCTCGCCGCCATGGACGCCGGCGGCCGGGCCCATGTCGATGACATAGTCGGCGGTCAGGATCGCCTCCTCGTCATGCTCCACCACCAGCACCGAGTTGCCGAGGTCGCGCAGGCCTTTGAGGCTTTCCAGCAGCCGGGTGTTGTCGCGCTGGTGCAGGCCGATGGAGGGCTCGTCCAGCACATAGAGGACGCCGGTCAGGCCGGAGCCGATCTGGCTGGCCAGGCGGATCCGCTGGCTCTCGCCGCCCGACAGGGTGCCCGAGGCGCGGCTGAGGTTCAGGTAGTCGAGGCCCACATTGACCAGGAAGCTCAGGCGGTCGTTGATCTCCTTCAGGATCCGCCGGGCGATCTCCATCTGCTTTTCAGTGAGCACCTCGTCCAGGCCCTTGAACCAGGCCCAGGCGTGCTTGATCGACAGCTGGGAGACCTCGCCGATGTGTGTGCCGTGGATCTTCACGGCCAGGGCCTCGGGCTTCAGGCGATAGCCGGAGCAGGCCTCGCACGGGGTCTCGGACTGGTAGCGGCCCAGCTCCTCCCGGACCCAGGAGGAGTCCGTCTCGCGCCAGCGGCGCTCCAGGTTCGGCAGCACGCCCTCGAAGGTCTTCTTGACCTCGTACTTGCGGGCGTTGTCGTCATAGACGAAGTGGATCTTCTCCGAGCCGGAGCCGTAGAGCACCACGGTCTTGGCGCCCTCGGGCAGCTTCCACCACGGCATGTCCATGGAGAAGCCGTAGTGGCCGGCAAGGGCCTGCAGGGTCTGAGTGTAGAGGGGCGAGGGCCCCTTGGCCCAGGGGGCGATGGCGCCCTTGTGCAGGGTCTTGTCCTTGTCCGGGACCACCAGGTCGCCATCGAAGGCCAGCTTCATCCCCAGGCCGTCGCAGACCGGACAGGCGCCATAGGGGTTGTTGAACGAGAACAGCCGCGGCTCGATCTCCGAGATCGTGAAGCCGGAGACCGGGCAGGCGAACTTCTCCGAGAACAGCATCCGGCGCGGTTCGTCCTCGCCCTCGGCCTTGTCGGCCCATTCGGCCACGGCGATCCCGTCGGCGAGGCGCAGGGCGGTCTCCAGGCTGTCGGCGTAGCGGCCCTCAAGACCCGGCTTGGTCACCAGCCGGTCCACGACGATGTCGATGTCGTGCTTGAACTTCTTGTCGAGGGTCGGCGCGTCCTCGATGGGATAGAACTCGCCGTCGATCTTCAGGCGCTGGAAGCCCGCCTTCTGCCACTCGGCGATCTCCTTGCGGTACTCGCCCTTGCGGCCGCGGACCACGGGGGCGAGCAGGTAGATGCGCTGGCCTTCCGGCAGCATGGTCAGCTTGTCGACCATCTGGCTGACCGTCTGGCTCTCGATGGGCAGACCGGTGGCCGGAGAGTAGGGGACCCCGACCCGCGCCCAGAGCAGGCGCATATAGTCGTGGATCTCGGTGACCGTGCCGACGGTGGAGCGCGGATTGCGGCTGGTGGTCTTCTGCTCGATGGAGATGGCCGGGGACAGGCCCTCGATCAGGTCCACGTCCGGCTTGCTCATCAGCTCGAGGAACTGGCGCGCATAGGCCGACAGGCTCTCCACATAGCGGCGCTGGCCCTCGGCATAGATGGTGTCGAAGGCGAGCGAGCTCTTGCCCGAGCCCGACAGGCCTGTGAGCACCACCAGCTCCCCCCGGGGGATGTCGACGCTCACGTCCTTCAGATTGTGTTCGCGGGCGCCGCGGACGCGGATGAAGTTCAGCTGCTCAGCCATGATTTCCTGGAACGCTCTCCCCGCAACGCCGACGCGCGGGACCGCCTAATGTAGTGTTCGGACTCACAGATAACACAGGAACAATCGGGGAACAAAGCCGCCGTCCTCGCGCGCGCGAGGCGTTCCGTGCGATCCGCGGGCGAGGATGATCGGCGGGTGATCCGAAAACTGTCAGCAGCCTGTCGGCAGGGGGCTCAGCTGCGCTCCGGCGCCAGCCCGGCCAGCACGGCGCCGGCCAGATGGGCGATGTCGGCGGCCAGCGCGTCCTCGGCCCGTGCCGCGCCCGCCAGGCCCGCGCAGGCCGATACCAGCCGACGCGCGGTGGCGTCGGCGGCGTCGACGCCCAGCTCGCCCAGGCGCGCCCCGAGGGCGCGGCGCACCCGGTCGTCGGCCTGTGTGAAGGCTTCGGCGGCGAACAGGGTCTTGGCGCTCAGGAGGTCGTGGGCGTGGACTGACGCGTGGGCCGCGCGCCAGGCTATGAGTTCCTTCGCCTGCAGGGCCGCGATCACCGCCGCCCGCGGGTCTGAGCTGGAGGCCAGGCCGGTCTCCACCGCTTCCGCCAGCCGTCCAGCCAGGCGTTCGGCCACGAGGCGGAAGGCGTCCTCCTTGTCGCGGAAGTAGGCGTAGGCCGTGGCCTTGGCCACCCGCGCCTCGGCGGCGATGGCCTCCATCGTGGCGCCGCGCAGGCCCTGTTGGCCGAACACCCGCTCGGCGGCGTCGAGCAGCTTCTCGCGTCTGAGGGCCTTGCGGTCAGGGGCGGACATGAGGCCCTTCTAGCCGAGCCGGACGCAGTGGTCCAAAATTCAATTTGAACGATATGGTCGTAAAACGTATAAAACGTGAATGATCATGATCTACGGCGCCAACGGCTATTCCGGACAGCTCATCGTGGAGGAGGCGCTGCGGCGTGGCCTGCGCCCCATGCTGGCGGGACGGGGAGACGGGGTCCTGGCCATGGCCGAGCGGCTGGGCCTGAAGGTCCGGCGCTTCAGCCTCGAGGCGCCGGATCTCAAGGGCGTGACCGTGCTCCTGAACGCCGCCGGACCGTTCAGCGTCACGGGGCCAGCCCTGGCCACGGCGGCGATCGCGGCGGGCGCGGCCTATCTGGATCTGGCCGGCGAGTATCCCGAGCATGCGGCGCTGGCGGACCTGTCGGACCCGGCGGAGCGAGCCGGCGTCATGCTGCTCCCAGGCGTAGGCTTCGGCGTCGTCCCGACGGACTGCGCGGCGGTCCTGGCGGCTCAGGGCCTGGGGGCGATCCGGCGGCTGGTCATCGCTTACGAGACCCGCGGCGGCGCGTCTCGCGGAACCCTGGAGACCGTGCTGCCAGCCCTGCACATCCCTGGCGTGGCTCGGCGGGCCGGGGGCGCGGTGAGTTCGCGAGGGGGTGAACGGAGCCTGGTCCTCAGGGACGGTCGCAGACGGGTGACGGTAGTCACCAATCCCTGGCGCGCGGACCAGGTCAGCGCGGTCCGTTCGGTGAGCGCCGCGGATATCGAGACCTATGCGACCTTTCCGGGCGCGGCGCGCCTCTTGATGCGGATCGGCGGCGGAGCGCTGGGCGGCGTTCTGCGCAAGCTGGCTCTGGCCGGCGCGTCGGCGGGACCGGACGCGAAAGCGCGCGCCAGGGGCGGGACCACCGTCTGGGCCGAAGCCTATGGCGAGAGGGGCGCGCGGCGCGTGGTCCTGCGCGGGCCGGACGCCTACGACTTCACCGCCAGGACCGCCGTGGAGTGCGCCCGGCTGGCCCTGGCCGGCGCGCCCGCCGGCCTGCAGACCCCGGCGACCGCCTTTGGCCCCGACCTCGTCCGCGCCATCGAAGGCGTGACCCTTGAAACCCAGGACCCCTGAGGAGCCGCATATGATCATCGTCGAAGGCTGGGTGCGCGCCGCGCCCGAAGCGATCGAAGCCCTGAAGGCGCCCGCAGCGGCGATGGTGACGGCGACCCGGGCCGAACCCGGCTGCATCGACTACGCCTTCGCCGTGGACCTGCTCGATCCCGGCCTTTTGCGGATCATCGAGAAGTGGACCGACGACGCCGCGCTTGCGGCCCATTTCCAGACCCCGCACATGGCCGCGTTCAACGCAGCCCTGGCCGGAACCGCCCGTCAAGGCGCCCAGGTCGACGCCTATAACGCCGAGTTTGTCCGGACGCTCGTGAAGGCCTGACGTCACAGGTTACAGTCTGGTAACTGGCGCCGGCGCGGCCAGGTTCCTAGGGTCGCGCATCCTTGTTGCGGAGCGCCCCATGTGCCTTGATCGTCGCCAACTCCTGCTGAGCGGCGCGGCCGCCGGTGTCGCCGCCGCCGCCCCGAAGATGGCCCTGGCCGCCTCCGGTGACGCGGCGGTGAACGCCTTCTTCGACAAGACCTGCATCGAGATCCTGGACGATGCGCCGGAGTTCGCCACCAATCTCGGCCTCGACAAGGGCGCCTATGCCTGGCGCAAGTCCAAGATGTCGGACCTGTCCTGGGCCGGCGTCGAGGACTCCTTCGCCTTCTGCGCCAAGGGCCTGAAGACCCTGGCCAGCCTGCCGGACGCAGGCCTGTCGCCGGCCGCCAAGCTGAACAAGGAGGTGGTGGCCTACGCCCTGCAACTGGGCCTGGACGCCAAGCCCTTCACCTATGGCGAGAACACCTGGTCGTCGGCCATGGCCGAGGCCTCGACCCCCTACGTGGTCAGCCAGCAGAGCGGGACATACTCTGGCGCCGCCGAGTTCCTGGACAGCCAGCACACCATCGAGACCAAGGCCGACTGCGACGCCTTCCTGGCCCGCATGCGCCAGGTGGCGACCCAGCTCGACCAGGAGACCGAGCGGGTGAAGCGCGACGCCGGCCAGGGCGTGATCGCCCCGGACTTCATCCTGTCCAATACGCTGGGCCAACTGCAGGGCATGCTGGCGGTCCCGGCGGCACAAGCCCGCTTCGTCGCCTCGCTCGCTGACCGGGCCAAGGCCAAGGGCATCGCCGGCGATTGGGCGGCGCAGGCGACGAAGATCGTCGAGGCCGAGATCTATCCGGCCCTGACCCGCCAGTACGAGACCCTGAAGGGCCTGCAAGCCAAGTCCGGCCACGACGCCGGCGTCTGGCGGTTCAAGGACGGCGAGGCCTATTACGGCTGGCTGCTGAAGGCCGGCACCAACACCGGGATGACCGCCGAAGAGATCCACAATGTGGGCCTCGAGCAGAACAAGGCCATCGAGGCGCGGATGGACGCGATCCTCAAGGCCAATGGCTTGACGCAAGGCACGGTGGGCGAGCGGATGATCGCGCTCGGCGATGACCCGCGCTTCCTGTTCCCCGACACCGACGCCGGCCGCGACCAGATCCTGGCCTATCTGAACCAGCTGATCGGCAGCGTGCGACCCAAGCTCGCCAGCCAGTTCAAGCTGCAGCTGAAGGCGCCGGTGCAGGTGCGCCGCGTGCCCGTCGACATCCAGGACGGCGCCGGCCAGGGCTATATGAACACCGGCTCCCTCGATGGCTCGCGGCCCTCGACCTACTACATCAACCTGAAGTCCACGAAGAACTGGCCGAAGTACTCGCTGCCGACCCTGACCTGGCACGAGACCATTCCCGGCCACGCCTGGCAGGGCGCGTACCTGACCGAGACCGGCGCCTTGCCGCTGATCCGGGTGCTGATGTCGGGCTTCAATTCCTACGTCGAAGGCTGGGCGCTCTATGCCGAGCAGCTGGGCGACGAGATGGGCATGTACCAGGACGACTGGGCCGGCCAGCTCGGCTACCTCCAGGCCCAGCGCTTCCGCGCCATCCGCCTGGTGGTGGACACCGGCCTGCACGCCAAGCGCTGGACCCGCGAACAGGCCATCGACTGGGCCGTGGCCAATTCCGGCCGCACCCGCCAGTCCATGACCAGCGAGATCGACCGCTATGTCGGCACGCCGGGCCAAGCCTGCGGCTACAAGGTCGGCCACAACGAGATCAACCGTCTGCGCGACCACGCCCACGCCGAGCTGGGGCCGAAGTTCGATGTGCGCGACTTCAACGACACCGTGGTCAAGACCGGCGCCGTGCCGATCGATATCCTGTCCCACCAGATCGACGCCATGATCGCGGCGGCGCGCGGCTGAGGCGCGCAAGCGCCGGGCCTCGTCACCCCAAGGCTTGTTCTTGGGGTCCCTCGTTCAGCCGTACGGCTGTGGTCCAGGTTCCACCGCCTCGCCGGCGGCGAGGCCCTATTTCAACACGAAGGACACAAAGGGCACGAAGACACTAAGGGCTCCAGATCCAGGCAGGGGAGCGTCAGGACGAGATTGCGCGCGCAGCGCGCCTTTGTGTCCCTTGCTTTCCTTTGTGCCCTTTGTGGTCCCAAGCTGCGGCTGAACCGGGCGCTGCGGCTGGAGCTGCCCCGCTCAATGCGTGCGGACGCAGGGACCCCAAGACCAAGTCTTGGGGTGACGGTGTGGGCATGCCGCAGTTTTTGCCACTTGTTGCAGTGGTTCCGAACCCCACCGATCCGGAAAACCCGGTCGGGGTAGGGCCTTGTTCTGACTTGAGAAAGAGCGTTTCGCCGGCAGTGTGTTCCGGTTTTGTTTTTACGCAAGCGAAAACGCTCTTGGGCCCTCAGACGAACTTGAACGCCACATTGGCCACGGTGGCGGTCTGGCCCATGCGGGCCCGGTCGCGGGCCTTCAGATGCAGGGCCATCAGGCCCTTGGGGCCGTCGCCGGCGGGCACGAAGGCGATGCGGCGGTCATTGACGAAGATGACGCTGTTTCCGTCGAGCGTGCCCAAGAACGTCGCCGCCGCCGTCTTGGCTGTCGCCGCCGGGTCGGCCACGGCCACCTCGGCGCCCACGATGTCCTCGGCGGCCTTGGGGTCGTGGTAGGCGCCGTGCAGCGGATCGCCCCACCAGTTGTCCTCGGGCGTGTACTTGTAGAACTCGAACCGCGAACCGAAGGTCTTGTAGTCGAACTGCATCAGGTGCTGGCCGCGGAAGTCCGGGATCTCGAAGGCCAGCTTGTGGCCGTTGGCGGCGGCCCGCGCCAACAGGGCGTCGTCGTCATAGGTCTGCATCACCACCATGAAGCCGCCGTCGCCGCCGCGCTCGGCGAAGAAGCTGTGCAGCTGGTGCGGCTCGCGGATCGGCGAGACCACCTCGATCAGGGTGGTCCCCACGCGGATCATGCGGGTGCGGAACCCGAAGGCGAGCGTCGGCTCGGGACCCTCGCGCTTGGGCGTCGGCTCGACATCGAGCAGGGCGTAGAGCTGGGCGCAGGTCGCGTCCAGGTCCTTGGCGGCGATCACGTAATGCCGCACGCGGCTGGGCCGAACCATGATCCCCTCCTGAGCCAGGGCCGGCGCGGCGAGGGCGCCTGCGGCCAGCGTGACCAGGGTCCTGCGAGTCATATCGTCCACGGCGTCCTCCCTAGGTCTGGTTATGATAGTTGGGAGGATACTAGACGAGAGGTTGTGGGGGGCAAGGGGGGCGTGTGGCCTCCCCCAAACGAGGGAGGCGTCGCCGGCGAAGGGGACGGAGAATGAGGTTGGCCGGTCGGCCGAGGTGTGTTGCGCGTGGAGTTGATCGTATGCGGCGGATGATGATTTCGGCGGTTGGGCTGGCCAGCCTGGCCTTGGTCGGTGGCGAGGCGTCGGCGGCGACGCCGGCGAGCGGCAAGTGCTTGGCGTTGGAGCAAGCGGTGGAGCGCGATACCGCCGCCTTTTCAAAGGCCTGGAATGCTCAGGTGGTGGGCTTCCCGACGCCGGGCGACCTGTACGAATCCTATGTCCAGCGGGTGAAGTCCGAGCCGCTGGCGGAACTGGCGCGCGAGGTTCGCGACGGTACGGCCACTCTGGAGAAGATCCAGGCCGAGGACGGGCCCGACGAAGAGTTGTCGCTGAACCTCAGCCTGGCGAGGTTGTCGGCCTGCTACGTGAAGGTTCTGGGCGCGGGGCGCTAGGGTCCTTCGGCTTTCGACAGGGGTGCTGATGCGATGCGGGCGTTGGCGTAGCTGTCGAGGTTGGGGTTCAGCTTGAGGGGCGTGGTGCAGATGGTGCGTTGGCGTTGGGGAGCCGGGTTCGGTCTCATCGTTGGGTTGGCTTTGGCGGCGCCCGCGGCGGCCCTGACGCGTGACGAGGCGGTGGACCACTGCATCAACAAGGCGAACACCTACTCGTACGCGCAGGTGGTGGAAGGGTGCACCGTCCTGATCGAGGCCGGCGACCTCTCCTCGGATGGGCAGGCGACCGCCTACTTGCTCCGAGGCACGGCCCGGATCGAGTTGCGGGACTTCGGCGGGGCGGAGACGGATTTCACCCAAAGTCTCGCCCTGGAGCCGCAGGAGAACGCCTATCTGGCGCGGAGCGTCGCCTATAGGTCTCAGGAAAAGTACGACCTCGCCGTGTCTGACCTGAACAAGGCGTTCAGTTTGAACCCTAGCAACGCCCTGACCGTGGCCGAGCGTGGCCGGGTGCGCCACCAGCAGGAGGACTATGCCGGCGCGATCAAGGATCTGGACCTGGCGATCGCCATGGATCCCAAACTCGTTTCAGCCCTCGCCTGGCGCGGCGACGCCTTCATGACATCGGGCCAATCCGACCGGGCTATCGCCGATTACACCCGCGTGGTCGAACTGGATCCCAAGTACACCGACGCCTTTCTGAACCGGGGCAGCGTCTATGCCTCACAGCAGAAGTATGCGCTGGCGGTCGCCGATTTCACCCAGGTGGTCACCCTGGCGCCCACCTATGCCGAGGGGTTCACAGAGCGCGGCATTTCCTATTGGGCGTTGGGGGAGCGGGTCCGCGCCATCGCCGATCATGACCGCGCCGCCGAACTCGATCCCGGTGACGTCATCAAGCACATGGCGCGGTGCATGCGCAGGATCTTCGCCAATATCGAGCTTGAGACGGCCTATGCGGCCTGCACGCGGGCCGTGGAGCTCAGGGCGGCGCCCGAGATCGTCTATTTCCATGGCGTGGCCAGCTTGAAGACCGAGCGTTGGGCTGAGGCCCTTGCAGATTTCCAGGATGGCCTGAACCGCGACAAACAGCGTGCGGGCGCCTATTTCGGCCAGGGGATCGCCAAGTTGCGCCTGGGCCAGCGCGAAGAGGGGGAGGCGGACATCGCCCGCGCTGAGGAGCTCGATCCCAAGGTGGCGGAGACCTACGCCACCTACGGGATCACGCCGTAGAGCCTTGGGGGCGAGGGCTCTCGCCCTACGTCGCCCCCTCACCCTAACCCTCTCCCCGCACGCGGGGAGAGGGAACAGGTCGGCGCTGTCGGAACCCTCGCCCCCATCGGGGGAGAGGGCAGGGTGAGGGGGCGTCGGCCGTAACCGCCCTTGGCGCGCCGGCCCCCTCAGTCGCTCCGCGACAGCTCCCCCAGAGGGGGAGCAGCCTTGGGGTCAGGTGTCGCGTTTTGCGTAGACCGGCGTCCGCTTCTCCAGGAACGCCCGGACGCCTTCGCCGAAGTCGCCGTCCTGGGCGCAGAGGATCTGGTTGCGGTCTTCCATGGCGATGGCGGCTTCCAGGCCGTTGGCGTCGATGGCGTGGTTGAGGGCTTCCTTCGTCAGGCGCAGGCCGAGCGGGGTGGCGTGCAGCATGTCGGCGGCGAAGCTGCGGGCCTCGGTTTCGAGCTCTGAGGCGTCGACGATCTTGCTGACCAGGCCGAGCTGATAGGCGCGGTCGGCGGTGATGAAGCGGCCGGTGAGCATGTACTCGGCGGCGACCGACGAGCCGACCATGCGCGGCAGGAAGTAGCTGACCCCGATGTCGCAGGCCGACAGGCCGATGCGGATGAAGGCGGCGTTCATCTTCAAGGACGGCGTGGCGATGCGGACGTCCGAGGCGAGGGCCAGGGCGAAGCCGCCGCCGGCCGCGGCGCCGTCGACGCAGGCGATGATCGGCTGCGGGCAGCGGCGCATGGCCATGACGATCTCGCTGATCTTGCGCTGGCCGGTGAGGCCCGCGCCCACCGAACGGTCGGCGTTGTCGCCGCCGCGGTCCTTGAGGTCCAGGCCGGCGCAGAAGGCCTTGCCCGCGCCGCGCAGGACCACCACGCGCACGTCGCGGCGCCAGTAGAGGCCGACGAAGAAGTCGCGCAGCTCGTCCACCAGCTTGGGGTTCAGGGCGTTCAGCCGGTCGGGCCGGTTCATGGTGGCGAAGGCGATGTCGCCTTCGAGGACGACGTCCAGGTGCTCGTACATGTGAGGTCTCGTTTCGCTTACTTGGCCAAGACTTACTTGGTTTGGCCGCCGTCGACGGGCACGATGGCGCCGTGGACGAAGCTGGCCTTGGTGCTGAGCAGGAAGGCGGCGGCCGAGCCGATCTCCTCCGGGTGGCCGAAGCGCTTCATGGGCACCTCGCGTTCGATCCAGCGGGTCCAGGCCGCTGCGCGGGGGCCCTTGGCCCGTTCCGCCCATTCGCCGCCCTCGAAGACGATGTTGCCCGGCGCGATGGCGTTGACCCGGACATTGTTGGCGCCGGTGATCTTGGCCAGCTCCTTGGTCAGGTGGTTCATGCCCGCCTTGGCGGTGCCGTAGGTCAGTGGGGTGCCCAGCGCGCCCAGGCCCGCGATGGAGGAGATGAACAGGATCGCGCCTTCCTTGCGCGGGGCCATCAGGCGATAGGCGCCGCGGGCGAGGCGCCAGGCCGAGCCCAGGTTCTGGGAGAAGCCGGCGTCCCAGGTCTCGTCATCCACCTCGGCGCCGAGCGGGCAGGGGTGGAGGCCGACATTGGCCACGGCGCCCCAGATGGGGCCGAGCGCAGCCTCGCAGCCGGCCAGGGCCGCCTCGATGGTGGCGGTGTCGCGCATGTCGCCGGCCATGGCCCAGAGGTTGGCCTCGCCGTAGCGGGCGGCCAGGTCCTTGCGGGTGGCTTCCAGCGCCTCGGCGCCGCGGGCGGTGATGGCGACCTTGGCGCCCTCGGCCAGGCAGGCCTCGACGATGCCCAAGCCGATGCCCCGGCTGGCGCCCGCCACGAAGATGGTCTTGCCTTTGAGTCCCAGGTCCATTGCGCGCCTCCCGCTGTTGTTGGGGCCAAGGTGGACACCCCGCCGTGGCGTCAGGCAAGGGGCGAGCTCCAAACCCCAATCGTCATGGCCGGGCTTGTCCCGGCCACCCATGAACTCCGAGCCGTTGGGGGAAGGCGCGGTGCGAACCTTCTGCACTCGGGCGCGTATGGGTGGCCGGGACAAGCCCGGCCATGACGGGAGAGAGGGGGAAGGGCTCCGAGTGTGGAGAGGTGGCAGGCTTGGTGTCCTTCGCTTTCTTGGGGTCCTTTGTGTCCCTCTTCCTTCCCTTTGACTGACCCTGCGAAAGCTCGCTCAACTAGGGGCTACGATCCGCGAGACAGCGGCGGGAGGCCCAGGTGAATTTCGATTTTTCGGACGACCAGAAACAATTGCGCGACCAGGTGCGGCGGTTCCTCGCCGACCGGTGTCCGCCGAGCGCGGTGCGCGCGATCCTCGAAGGGCCGGAGCCCTTTGACCGGGCGCTGTATGCCGGCCTGGGCGAGATGGGCTTTCTGGGCGCGGCGATCCCCGAGGCATACGGCGGGGTCGGCCTGGGGCAATTGGAGCTGTGCGTGATCGCCGAGGAGCTGGGCCGGGTGAACGCGCCCGTGCCGGTGGCGTCCTCGATCTATCAGGTGGCTGAGGCCCTGCTGCTGGCGGGGACGGAAGCCCAGAAGCAGGCCTGGCTGCCGAAGCTGGCCTCGGGCGAGGTGGTGGGCTGCGTGGCCCTGGCCGAAGGGGCGGGCAAGGTCAGCGAGACCGCGATCCACGCCCAGGTCTCCGGCGGCAAGCTTTTGGGGACCAAGGCGCCGGTGGCGGACGGCGACTGCGCCGACGTCGCCCTGGTGGCGGCCCGCGAGGCCGCGGGCGTGTCCCTGTGGATCGTCGACCTGACCGGTCCGGGCGTCACCCGCGAGGCGCTTGAGAGCATCGATCCCACCCGCAGCCAGGGCCGGATTGTGTTCGACGGCGCGCCGGCTGAGCGGCTGGGCGAGGCGGGCCAGGGCTGGCGGCTGGTGGCCGACATGCATGACCGCGCCGCGATTCTGATCGCCTTCGAACAGGTGGGCGGCTCGGATCGGGCGCTGGAGTTGGCGCGGGACTATGCGCTCGACCGCATGGCATTCGGCCGGCCCATCGCCTCGTTCCAGGCGGTAAAGCACATGCTGGCGGACATGTACGTCTCGGCGACCCTGGCCCGCTCCAACGCCTATTACGGCGCCTGGGCGCTTTCGACCGGCGCGGCCGAGCTGCCGATGGCGGCGGCGACGGCGCGGGTGTCGGGGACGCAGGCGTTCCAGCACTGCGCCAAGAACAACATCCAGGTGCACGGCGGCATGGGCTTCACCTGGGCCTTCGACTGCCACCTGTTCTATCGCCGGGCCAATGGGCTGGCCCTGGTGCTCGGGTCGCAGTCGACCTGGGAAGACCTGCTGATCGATCGCCTGCGCCAGCGCAACGACGCTCCGGCCGCGGCCTAAGAGGATTTGCTGAGATGAACTTCGACGACACCCCCGAAGAAGCCGCCTTCCGCGCTGAGGCTCGCGCCTGGATCCAGGCCAACGCCCCGCATGAGCTGGCCGACGAACTGGCCCAGGGCGGCTTCGGCCACATGGCCCTGAAGAGCGTCGATCCCATGGAAGCCGCCAAGGCCTGGCAGAAGAAGAAGTTCGACGCCGGCTGGGCCTGCCTGCATTGGCCGAAGGAATACGGCGGCCGGGGCGCGAGCCCCATCGAGCGCGTGATCTGGGGCCAGGAAGAGGGCGTGTTCGGCGCGCTCGGTGGGACCTTCATCATCGGCCACGGCATGTGCGGCCCGACCGTGATGGCCTGGGGCAAGGAAGAGCATAAGCGGAAACTTCTTCCGCCGCTGGCCGCCGGCGAGGAGATCTGGTGCCAGCTGTTCTCGGAACCGGCCGGCGGCTCGGACCTGGCCGGCCTGCGCACCCGCGCCGAGCGGGCCACGGACGGTTCGGGCGACTGGATCATCAACGGCCAGAAGATCTGGACCAGCGGCGCCCACTATTCCGACTACGGCATCCTGATCACCCGCACCGACCCGACCGTGGCCAAGCACAAGGGGCTGACCATGTTCTGGCTGTCGATGAAGACGCCGGGCATCGAGATCCGGCCGATCAAACAGGCCAACGGCCAGTCGGGCTTCAACGAGGTCTATTTCACCGACGTCCGGATCCCCGATGACCAGCGCCTGGGCGAGGTCGGCCAGGGCTGGACCGTGTCCCTGACCACCCTGATGAACGAGCGCCTGTCGATCGGCTCGGGCATGCCGACCGGCTTTGCGGAGCTGTTCGACTACTGCCTGAACTTCGAGACCGAGGACGGCCCGGCCATCGATGACCGCATGGTTCGCTCGCGCCTGGCCCAGTACGCGGTCAAGGCCAGCGGCCTGAAGTACACCGGCATGCGCGCGATCAGCGCCCTGTCCAAGGGCGAGACGCCCGGGCCGGAGAACTCCATCGGCAAGCTGGTGGCCGGCGCGACCATGCAGGAGCTGGCGATGTTCGCGCTCGATCTGCAGGGCCAGGCCGGCGTGATGCTGGACCCCGAGCAGGCCGAGGCCGGCGCCCGGTTCCAGGCCATGCTGCTGCGTTCGCCCGCCACGCGGGTCGAGGGCGGGACCGACGAGATCCTGCGCAACATCATCGCCGAGCGGGTGCTGGGCCTGCCCGGCGACATCCGCGTGGATAAGGACGTCCCCTTCAAGGACATCCCCACGAGCGGCCGGGGGGCCTAAGGGGCGGACTCAAGCGGGCCAGGTGATACCCGGCCACATCCGGTTCCTTCTCCCCTTGTGGGAGAAGGTGTCGGGCGACAGCCCGACGGATGAGGGGGCGCGCAACCCTGGCCCAGGTATCGCGAAGGGCCGTCCTAGAGAGGTCTGAGAGACCCCTCATCCGACCCTGCTCCGCAGGGCCACCTTCTCCCACAAGGGGAGAAGGATGATTCTCGCGGATCTGGGCTAGTTCGCCTCGCGGGCGGCTTCGGCCGCCTTCAGCACGCGCAGGGCGTTGCCGCCCCAGATCTTGGCGACGTCCTGCGGCGTGTAGCCGGCCGCGATCAGGCGTTCGGTGATGGCCGGATAGTCGGTGACGTCCTCCAGGCCGGTGATGCCGCCGCCGCCGTCGAAGTCGCCCGACACGCCCACATGGTCGAACCCGGCCACTTTGATGGCGTGCAGCATGTGGGCCATGAAGTCGTCGAGGTTGGCGCGGGGGACCGGCCACTTGGCGTCGATGGCCTTGCGGCCCTCATTGAACGCCTTGCGTTGGGCGTCGGTCATGTTGCGGCCCGGGGGGCCGACCTTGGCGATCAGCTCTTTCATCGCCGCCTCGCGTTCCGGGATGACCGGCACGGCCACCATGTAGTTCGAAAAGGCGTTGATCTGGATGACGCCGCCCTTGGCCGCCAGGGCCCGCAGGCGGTTGTCGTCGATGTTGCGCGGGTGGTTGAAGACGTCCTTGCAGCCGGTGTGGGTGAGCAGGATCGGGGTCTTGGACAGGGCGATCATCTGATCGAGCGACTCGTCCGAAGCGTGGCTGGCGTCGATGACGATGCCCAGGCGGTTGGCCTCGGCGACAAAGGCCTTGCCGGCCGGTGACAGGCCGCCCCATTCCGGCTTGTCGGTGGCGGAGTCGGCCAGGTCGTTGTTGCGGGTGTGAACCGGGCCCATCACCCGAACGCCCAGCTTGTAGAAGGTGGTCATCAGGCTGAGATCGCCGGAGACCGGGTCGCTGTTCTCCATGCTGACATAGACGAAGCGCTTGCCGCGACCGAGGATGGCGGCCGCGTCGTCGGCCTTGGTGGCCAGTTCGAACTTGTCGCCATGCTTGGCGACCATCTCGCGGATCTCGACGGCCCGGTAGAGGGCGTAGTCGCGGGCGGCGTGGAAGCCCTCGACCCCGCGCGGGCCCTGGGGCGTGAACACCGCGAAGAAGCCGCCGTCGACCCCGCCCTCGATCATCCGCGGCAGGTCTACCTGGCTGCCGTCCGCCTCATAGGAATGCCGCTGCAGCATGCTCCAGCCGGGGATGCCGAAGTTGGCCGGGGTGTCGAAGTGGGTGTCGAGCACGATGGCGGCGTCATGCGCCTGGCGCGCCGGGCTGGGCTTTCCGGCCGCCAGGGCCTGGGTTGCGGTGGCGGCGAGCAGCAGGGCGGCGAGGGAGACGATCGGGCGGCGCATGGGAACTCCTGAAACAGGCCCCAGCTAGAGCGCCGCCCGCGCCTGGACGCAAGCCTCAGGTCCGGTCGATGCGGGCGCTGAAGCAGCCATGGGCGGCGTTGTGCGCATGGATGTAGCTGGCCTCGGGGCTTTCGAAGGCGCCGCGGATGGCGGCGTCGATGTCGGCGCCCCGCGCCAGGGTCGCGCCCACCAGCATGCCGTCGGCGTTGAAGATGCGCAGGGCGATCGGCCGGTTGGCGAAGACCTGCGGCAGCTCGTCGGTGAGGCGCGCCGGGGCGGTGGCGGCCTCGCGCACATAGATGGCGTAGGCCGAGCGGTAGGGCGTGTCGGCCGTGTGGCTCTCATAGTTCATGAGCAGGACCGTCTCGCCGACCTCGGGATCTTCGAGGGTGATGCGGCAGGGGAAGCCGGGCTTTTCGGTGACGGTCCGGCGAAGCACGCCCCGCTTGGCGAGCTCAGCGTCGGACAGGCCGAACAGGGACTGGAACTGGGCCGGGTCGAGGCCGGTGATGGCGTAGGTCATTGGAGGGCTCCTTAGAGGGCGTCGTGGAAGATGACGCCGAGGGTGTGGCGGGCGCCGGAGCGGATCCGGCTGACCCCGTGGCGAAGGTTCACGCGGTAGGCGCCGCGGGTTCCGGTGACGGGGCGATGGTGGACGGCGAAGACGATCAGGTCGCCCTGGGTCAGGGGGGCGACCTCGGCGCGGGACTGCAGGCGCGGGCGCTGTTCGGTCAGCACGAACTCGCCGCCGGTGAAGTCGCGACCGGGCTCCGACAGGAGCACCGCGGCCTGCAGCGGAAAGACGTGCTCGCCGTAGAGGTCCTGGTGCAGGCAGTTGTAGTCTCCCGGGCCGTAGCGCAGCAGCAGAGGGGTGGGGCGCAGCTGGCCTGCGGCGTGACAGCGGGCGAGGAAGTCGGCGTGATTGGCCGGATAGCGGACCCCGATCCCCATGCGGTCGTTCCAGCGGTTGGCGAGCGGCGCGAGGCGCGGATAGAGGGCCTCGCGCAGGGCCTGGACCAGATCGGGCAGGGGATAGGCGAAGTACTGGTATTCCCCGCGTCCGAAGCCGTGGCGGCTCATCACCACCCGGCTGCGGAAGGCCGCTCCGACGTCGTAGAGGGCAGCCGTCGCCTCGCACTCCTCTCGCGTCAGCAGGCCCGGCAGGATCGCGCAGCCGCGCGCGTCCAGTTCGGCCTCGAGGGCCGGCCAGTTCTGATCTGCGATGCGGGTGGGAAGCGAGGGGGGCGTGGCCGCGAGGCTCACGCCGCGGCCTCGCGGTCGAGCAAGGTGCGTTTTCGCTCGACCCCCCAGCGGTAGCCGGACAGGCCGCCGTCGTTGCGCACCACCCGGTGACAGGGGATGGCGATGGCGAGCGCATTGGCGGCGCAGGCCTGGGCGACCGCGCGGACCGCTTTGGGCGCGCCGATCTTCTCAGCGATCTCGGCGTAGCTGGCCGTGCGGCCGGCCTGGATGTCGCCGAGCGCGGTCCAGACCCGCTGCTGGAAGGCCGTGCCCCGCACGTCGAGCGGTAGGTCGAGGCCGGCGGCGGGCTGCTCCACCAGGGCCACGACCCGGGCCATGGTCGCCTCGAACTCTGGATCACCGCCCACCAGCTCGGCGCGGGGGAAGCGGTCCTGCAGGTCGCGGACCAGCACGTCTGGATCGTCGCCCATGAGGATGGCGCAGACGCCCTTGGGCGTCGCCGCCGCCAGGATGGCGCCCAAGGAGCACTGGCCGACGGCGAAGCGGATCACCGTGTCCTTGCCGCCCTTGCGGGCTTGCGTCGGGGTCATGCCCAGCACCTTGGCTGAGGTCTCATAGAACCGGCCGCCGGAATTGAAGCCGGCGTCGTAGATGGCCTCGGTGACAGTGCCGGTCTCGCCGAGCGCCGCGCGGACCCGGCGGGCGCGCTCGGCCTGGCCGAAAGCCGCCGGCGTCAGGCCGCAGACCGCCTTGAACACCCGGTGGAAGTGGTGGGGGCTGAGGCCGGCTTGGGCGGCCAGCTCAGCCAGGCTGGGCGGGGTCTCGGCCTCGGCGATGGTGCGGCAGGCGCGGGCCACGGTCTCCGCGTAGCGCTGCGACAGGGGCGGCTCGGTGGGCTTGCAGCGCTTGCAGGGCCGGAAGCCCGCGGCCTCGGCCTCGGCCGGCGTCACGTGGAAGGCCACGTTCTCCCGGCGCGGCAGGCGAGCGGCGCAGGAGGGGCGGCAGTAGACGCCGGTGGTGCGCACGGAGAAGAAGAATTCGCCGTCCGCCGCCCGGTCGCGGGCGACGACGGCGGCCCAACGGGCTTCGTCAATCGGGGTCTGGCTCAACATGTCGGCCTCCTTGGGCGGTGCTGAGCCTGGTGTAGGGGGCCGGGCGATGGCGCGAACTCCGTCTCTTGCGGTCAAATTCGGAGGGTGTGGCGCGGAGTTCAAGTCCCCCTCACCGCTCATCCCGGCGAATGCCGGGAACCAGGTCGTAGAGCGCGGTGCGGGCGGGAAGGGTTCAGCTTGGGAGCCTCCGGGCGCTCGGCGCCATTGGATCTGGATCCCGGCATTCGCCGGGATGAGCGGTGGGGTGGGGTTTGCGCTCCTCCGGCCACCGGCTTATATCCACACCCTCAAATGGAGGACACGACCATGCGCACCGCGACGGACACCCGCTTCGCCCTGTTCGCCCATGTCGCCCTGGTCCCCCATGCCCGCCTTCGTCACCCTGGATTCTGTCAGCGTCCGACTGCCTGACGGCCGCAGCCTCTTCGACACCCTCACCCTGGCGCTTGGCCCTGAGCGCACCGGCCTGGTGGGCCGCAACGGGACAGGGAAGTCGACGCTGCTCAAACTGATCTCCGGCGAGGTCGCGCCCAGTGCGGGCGCGGTGTCGGTGAGCTGTCGCCTGGGCGTGCTGCGCCAGGCCTATGGCGCGCAGGAGACCGCCGCCGACCTCTGCGGTTGCGCGGACGACCTGGCGCGGCTGGCCCGGATCGAGGCGGGCGAGGGCTCGGAGGACGACTTCGCCCTGGCCGACTGGGACCTGGAGGCGCGGTTGGCCAGCGCCCTGGCGGACGTCGGGTTGCCGGGGCTGGATCTGCAGCGGCCGGCCGCCAGCCTGAGCGGGGGACAGACGACCCGCGCGGCGCTGGCCGGGCTGATCGCGCTCAAGCCCGACCTGCTATTGCTGGACGAGCCGACCAATCACCTGGACGCGGAGGCTCGCGCCATGGTCGCCGAACTGATCGGTGGCTGGAAGGGCGGGGCCTTGGTGGTCAGTCACGACCGCGAGCTGTTGCGGCGCATGGACCGGATTGTCGAGCTGTCGGGCCTGGGCGCGCGGGTCTATGGCGGCGGCTACGACCTCTATGCCCAGCGCAAGGCCGAGGAGGAGGCCGCCGCGGCCCGCGACCTGGCCGAGGCGGAACGGGCGGTGGACCGCGTCGGACGGGAGGCCCAGGCCCTCCGGGAGCGCAAGGCGCGCAAGGACGCCGCCGGCAAGCAGTTCGCCGCCAAGCGCAGCGAGCCGAAGATCCTGCTGGGCGCCATGGCCGAGCGGGCCGAGAATTCCGGCGGGCGCGGCGAAAAGCTGGCCCAGAAGCTGGCGGCGGAGGCTGAGGGGCGGCTGAGCGAGGCCCAGGGTCGGGTCGAACGGTTGCGGCGCCTGGACTTCGATTTGCCGACGAGTGGACTGCCGGCGGGCAAGACGCTGTTGAACTTCGAGGGGGTGAGCTTCGGCTATCCCGGCGCCCCGCCGCTGTTCGCGGGACTGGACCTGCGCCTCGCCGGACCGGAGCGGGTGGCGGTCACCGGCCCCAATGGCGGCGGCAAGTCGACCCTGATCCGGCTGGCGGTGGGCGAGCTTGAGCCGAGCTCCGGGCTGATCGTGCGGGCGGGCGCCGCGGCGCTGCTGGACCAGCAGGTGTCCATGCTGCGCGAGGACGAGACCCTGGTGGAGGCGTTCCGCCGCCTGAACCCGCAGGCCAGCGAGAATGCGGCGCGGGCGGCCCTGGCCCGGTTCCTGTTCCGCAATGTGGCGGCGGACAAGCGGGTCAGCGCCCTGAGCGGCGGCGAACGGCTGCGGGCGGGCCTGGCCTGCGTGCTGATGGGCGATGAGCCGCCGCAGCTGCTGATCCTGGACGAGCCCACCAATCACCTGGACCTGGACTCGGTGACGGCCGTCGAGGCGGCGCTGTCCGGCTATGACGGCGCGATCCTGGTGGTCAGCCACGACCGGGACTTCCTGGCGGCGATCGGGGTGGAGCGTGAGGTGAGGGTGGGCGCGCTGTAGCCCCTCACCCCAACCCTCTCCCCACGTGGTGGGGAGAGGGGGCAGGTCCGCACAGAACCCTCTCCCCGCGTGCGGGGAGAGGGCAGTGTGAGGGGTCAGTTCGGCTTCTTCACCACGCGGAACACCGCGTTAGCCCTGGCGCAGGGCTCGCCGTCGGCGGTGACGAAGGCCTGGGCGAAGCACAGGGTCGAGCCCGGCTTGACGAACACCGTATCGAACTCGAGCCACTGGCCGATCTTGGCGGCGGCCAGGAAGTCGAGATTGAGGTTCACGGTGACGAAGCTGGAGCCGTCGCCGAGCGTGCGGCCGCAGGACAGGCCCATGGCGTTGTCGGCCAGGGCGCTGATCAGGCCGCCGTGGACGAAGCCGCGGCTGTTGGTGTGAGCCGGGGCGGCCCGCAGGCCGAGCACCAGGGCCCCCGGGGCCTTGCGGGCGTAGATCGGCGCCCACGAATCGGTGACGGGGCTCGAGCGGTCGTGTGGTTCGAAGCCCAGAGGGACGGCGGGCTCCATTACGCCGCGCCCGTCAGCTTCTGCAGGCTCTCCAGGGTCTTGAGGCAGGCGTCGGCGGCCTCGGCGCCCTTCTTGACGAAGTGCTCCTGGAAGAAGGCGTGGTGGGTGTCGCTGTCGTGGAAGTGGTGCGGGGTCAGGACCACGGAGAAGACCGGGATCTCGGTGGTCAGCTGGACCTGCATCAGGGCGTTGACCACCGTCTGGGCGACGAACTCGTGGCGGTAGATGCCGCCGTCCACCACCAGGGCCGCGCCGACCACGGCCGCGTAGCGGGCGGTCTTGGCCAGGATCTGGGCGTGCAGCGGGATCTCGAAGGCCCCGGGGGTGTCGAAGACGTCGACCATCTTCTCCGAGAAGCCCCGCTTGGCCAGCTCGGCCAGGAAGCCTTCGAGGGCCTTGTCGACGATGTGGGCGTGCCAGCCGGCCTTCACGAAGGCGATGCGGGCCGGTCGATAGGCGCCGTTGGCGGTGGCGAATTCATAGGACACTTGGGTCATGGTTTGCTCCCAGTCGGATTGGACCACGACTCAGGGAGCACCAGAGACAAGACGCTGACGCGCGGATGCGCGGGCGCTTCGCCTCGGTGGTTCTCATAACCGGACTCTAACCGTCGGCCCCGGGATCACACCGGTGTCTGCTGTCCCTGGAAGACATGGGTCTTCCAGGCGCCCGCGGGCTCGTGCGCGCCGTCGCCGGGGCGCCATTACCGCCGGTGGGGACTTTCACCCCGCCCTGAGAACGCGTTTCGCCGGAACAGCCCGGCGACGGTCGGGAAGCTAGACCGCTTACGGGACGTCAAACAAGCGTTTTAATCTGTGTGTGCGCACTCAACACCCGATCATCCCGGCGAACGCCGGGATCCAGGTCGTAGGGAGCGGCGTGAACGGGAAGGCTGCGGGATGGGCCTATCCGGGGGCTCGGAGCCATATGATCTGGATCCCGGCATTCGCCAGGATGAGCGGGGTAGGGGGCAAGGCCGAGCGCGGTGGAGAGGCCGGCCTACGCCCGCTTGTTCAGAGTGATCGAGGTGGCGACCGCCACGGGGGCGTTCACGCGGGCGCCGGGGCCGTAGTTGGCGGTGGAGGCGCGTTGGGTGGCCACCTCGTCGGCGATGGCGCGGACCAGGCCCTCGGTCACGGTCTTGGCGGCTTCCAGCGCGCGGCCCTGGCGGGCGAGCACGGCGTCAAAGGCCTCCGTCGATCGGATCAGCTTGGCGCGCAGGTCACGCGGCGCGGTGGCGATCAGGCCTGGATTGGCGCGGACCCGGGCGCTTTCGTGCCGGTAGATATTGGCGAGCTTGGAGGTCTCTTCGATATGGACCGCCGCGTCCTGGGGACGGTGCTGTTCGAAGGCCTGGGCCTCCATGGCGATCAGCTCGGTCAGGCGGTCCGTGAGCAGGATGAGCTGTTCGACGCGATCCGTCGCGTCCGGCGCGGAGAGGCTCATTAGACTTCCAATCCTTGAAGTTTCAGCATTTCTTGTTGGACGCGGGTCGACAGGCCGACACCGCCCGTGCGCACGACCTGCTTGGCCATGGCGTCGGCCATGAACGACTTGAAGGCCTGTTCGCCCTCGCCGCCGCCAAAGGCGCTGTCGGCGGTGTTCACGCCTTCGAACATCTGACCGATCATCACCGCCAGGAACGAAGCCTCGAAGGACTTGGCGGTCTCGGCGATCTTGGCGCGCTTGGCCTGTTCGGCGGCGCTGGGTTGGGCGCTTTGGGCCTGGAGAATGGCGGCCGGCGCCAGGGTCGGGGCGACGGAGTCCATCACATCACCTCGATGTCGGCTTGCAGGGCGCCCGCGGCCTTGATGGCCTGCAGGATGGAGATCATGTCGCGCGGCGTGACGCCCAGGGTGTTCAGGCCCGCCACCAGGGTCGCCAGCGAGGCGCCGTTCTTCAGGGTGATGAGCTGCTTGCCCTTTTCCTCGTCGACGCTGACGCCGGACTGGGGAACGACCGTGGTCTGGCCCTGGCTGAAGGGGGCAGGCTGGCTGACGGCCGGGGTCTCCTGGACGCGGATGGTCAGATTGCCCTGGGCGATGGCGACGGTGGAGATGCGGACGTTCTCGCCCATGACGATGACGCCGGCGACCTCGTCGATCACCACCTTGGCCGGCTCGTCGGTGTCGACCGACAGGTTCTCCACCTGGGAGACGAAGCTGACCATGTCCTGGCCGACCGGCGGCTGGACGGTGACGATGGTGGGGTTGTCGGCGCGGGCGCAGCCGGGGAAGCGGGCGTTGACCACGTCGGCGATGCGCCGGGCGGTGGTGAAGTCCGGATTGCGCAGGGTCATGCGCAGCTGGCCCATGGCGGCCAGCTGGAAGCCGATCTCCTTTTCGACGATCGCCCCGGAGGCGATGCGGCCGGCGGTGGGCACGCCCTTGGACACCGAGCTGCCGGAGGCGCCGGAGGCCGAGACCGAGCCGGTCTGCACTGTCCCTTGCGCCACCGCATAGACCTGGCCGTCCGCGCCCATGAGGGAGGTGACCAAGAGGGTGCCGCCCTGCAGGCTCTTGGCGTCGCCCATGGCCGAGATGGTGGTGTCGATGGGCGTGCCGGCGGCCACGAAGGGCGGCAGCTTGGCGGTGACCATGACCGCGGCGACGTTCTTGGTGTTCAGGTTGGCGTCGCGGGTGTTGACCCCCAGCCGCTCCAGCATCGCCTCCAGGCTCTGCTTGGTGAAGGGGGCGTTGCGGAGGCTGTCGCCGGAGCCGTTGAGGCCGACCACCAGGCCGTAGCCCATGAGCATGTTCTCACGGACACCTTCAAACTCGACCACGTCCTTGATGCGGGACTTGGCGAAGCTGGGCTGGGCCGCGAGCGCGGCGCAGGCCAGGATGACGCTGAACAGACCGAAGGTGCGACGCATGGGGTTCCGGACGCGGTCAAAATGAACGCAAGGCCCGATGCCATGTCCGTGCCACTTGGTGGCCCCTTGGATTCCTTTGGGAATTCGCGAGCTGGGGCGATGCGTCGCCGCGCGCCAGGGGTGACTTGGGCAGAAATTGCCCGGCATTAACCATACCTCAAGGCGCCGGGCCTGAGATTCCCGAAGACGCGCAAGGCGGAGTTCGAGTCGACCATGAAAGTGAATGGCGCCAGCGGCGTGGGGCCCACAGGCGGTCCGGGCAAGGCCCGGGGCGCAGACGGGTCCGGATTCCGGCTGCCGACGGCCGCGCCCGCGGCCGGGCCGGCCCAGGTCGCCCGCACCGGTTCGGTGGGCGGGGTGATGAGTGTTGATGCGATCCTGGCTCTGCAGGAGGTCGGCGGCCCGCTGGAGCGCCGCCGCCGCGCCGTGCGCCGGGCCGGGCGGCTGCTGGACGTGCTGGACGGGGTGAAGCTGAACCTGTTGTCCGGCGAAGTGTCCGCCGCCGATCTCGATAGTCTGAAATCCGCCATCCGCGACCAGCGCGACCAGACCGACGACGTGGGTCTGGAAGGGGTCCTCGACGAGATCGAGACGCGGGCGGCGGTTGAACTGGCCAAGCTCGAATGCGCGAAACGTTCATGACGATCCGCGCTTTGCGAGCGAGTCGCGTTGTGCGGTTCTGCGAGCCTGCTATAAGCGCGCGGCGTGTCTTACGGGGCGTAACTCCAAGGGGGCGTGAGGCGTAAATGACCACAGCCGCTGTATTGGCTGACAAGCCGGATTATCGTCCTTCCGAGGACGAGGAGTTCATGAATGAGCGTCAGCTTGAGTATTTCAAGCAGAAGCTCATCAATTGGAAAGAGGATATCTTGCGGGAATCCCGCGAGACCTTGACCCATCTGCAGGCAGAGACCGAGAACCACCCGGATATCGCCGACCGTGCGACTTCGGAGACTGATCGGGCTCTTGAACTGCGGACCCGCGATCGCCAGCGCAAGTTGATCTCCAAGATCGACGAAGCTCTGCGGCGCATCGAGGACGGCAGCTACGGCTACTGCGAAGAGACTGGCGAGCCCATCGGCGTCGCCCGGCTCGACGCCAGGCCGATCGCCACGCTGAGCCTTGAGGCGCAAGAACGGCACGAGCGACGCGAGCGGGTTCACCGCGACGACTGATTTTTGTGACGCCGCTCCCGACCCGGGGGCGGCGTTTCTCATTTCGGCCTTCGCGCGAACCTACCGCCGGTCGGTATTCCATGTGGCGGGGCAGGGCGCCCGACGCTACATGACAGGACATGAGCCAGCGTCTTGTCATCGCCGCCATCCAGGCCAATCCCACCGTCGGCGCCATTGCGCGCAACGAGAGCCTCGCCCGCGAGCGGATGGCTGAGGCGCGCGCCGCCGGGGCCGACATCGCCCTGTTCTCCGAACTGTTCATCAACGGCTACCCGCCCGAGGACCTGGCGCTGAAGCCGGCCTTCTGGGCGGCGGGCAAGGCCGCGGTCGAGCGGTTGGCGGCTGAGACCACGGCGGATTTCGCCGCCCTGGTCGGGGTGATCTGGCCCTCGGACGTCCCCGGCGTGCGGCCGCGCAACGCCCTGGCCTTCCTGGCTGAGGGCAAGGTCCAGGGCGTGGCCTTCAAGTGCGACCTGCCGAACTATGGGGTGTTCGACGAGAAGCGGGTGTTCGAGCCCGGGACCGCGCCGAGCGTGTTCACCTGGAAGGGCGTCAAGATCGGGGTTCCGATCTGCGAGGACATCTGGAGCCCGGTGGTGTGCGCCGGCCTGAAGGCGGCGGGCGCCGAAATCCTGCTGGTCCCCAACGGTTCGCCCTTCCGCCGGATGGCGGATGCGGAGCGGATGCAGGTGGCCACGGCGCGCGTCGCCGAGACCGGCCTGCCGCTGGTCTATGTCAACGAGGTGGGCGGCCAGGACGAACTGGTGTTCGACGGCGGCTCCTTCGCCCTCTCGGCCCAGGGCGAGGTGGTCATGCGCCTGCCGATGTTCGAGGAAGCCCTGGCGGTCACCACCTGGGAGAAGGGCGCGACCGGCTGGGCCTGCGCCGAGGCGCCGATGGCCGACTGGGTTTCTGGTCCGGAAGAGGTCTATCGGGCCATGGTCCTGGGCCTGAGAGATTACGTGAACAAGTCGGGCTTTCCTGGTGTTCTGCTTGGGCTTTCCGGCGGCGTCGACTCCGCCCTGGTGGCGGTGGTGGCCGCCGACGCCCTGGGTCCGGAGCGGGTGCGCTGCTTCATGCTGCCCTCGCGCTATACGAGCCGCGACAGCCTGGAGGACGCCGCCGATTGCGCCGGCCGGCTGGGCGTGCGCCTGGACGAGATCGCCATCGCCCCGGCCGTGGACGCGTTCTCCGGCATGCTCACCCCGCTCTATGAGGGCAAGGCCCCGGACCTGACCGAAGAGAACATCCAGGCCCGGATCCGCGGCCTGTCGCTGATGGCCCTGTCCAACAAGCTGGGCTCCATGCTGCTGACCACCGGCAACAAGTCGGAGATGGCGGTGGGCTACGCCACGCTCTACGGCGACATGTGCGGCGGCTACAACGTGCTGAAGGACGTCTACAAGACTGAGGTCTACGCCGTCTGCGAGTGGCGTAACGCCCACAATCCCTATGGCCTGGCAGCCGACCCGATCCCGCGCCGGATCATCACCAAGGCGCCCTCAGCGGAACTGCGGCCCGACCAGAAGGACCAGGACAGCCTGCCGGAATACGCCGAGCTGGACGCGATCCTGTTTGGCCTGGTGGAGGAAGAGGCGACCCTGGACGAGATCGTCGCCCGCGGCCACGCGGCCGAGACGGTCGAGCGGGTCCAGCGCCTGCTCTACAACTCCGAATACAAGCGCCGTCAGGCGGCGCCGGGCGTGAAGATCGGCCCCCGCGCCTTTGGCCGCGACCGCCGCTATCCCATCGTCAACGGCTTCCGCGACGCGGTGAGCAAGGGCTGAGGCGAGCGCTGCAGCCGACGGTTGCCGTGACGCTCGACCCTGATAGGGTCAAGGCGTTCGGTGTGTGGGGGTCGATGATGTTTCGGCAGGCTTTGATCCGTGCGATCGCGTGCGCGGCCCTGTTCACGGTGGCGGCCTGCTCGACCACGGTGGATATCAGCGCCCGGTTCCCTCCGCGCTACGCCGAGACCGCCAATCTGCGCAAGATCGCGGTGGCCAATTTCGACGGCTATGGCGGGCCGGAGTTCCAGGCGGTGCTGCGCAATGAGCTCTATTCCGCACAGTTCGACGGCCAGACCTATTTCACCGTCGTTGCGGGCGGCGGGCCGGCGGACCCTGGGGCGGCCGCGGCCTTTGGGCGCTCGGTCGGCGCCCAGGCGGTGATCCTGGGGACGGTGGGCTCGGATTTCCGCACCGATCAGTATCAGGGCAGCGAGCAGCGCTGCGTGGACAAAGACGGCGACAAGTGCCGGAAGTACAAGTCGTTTCCCATCCCCTGTTGGCGGCGCAATGTTGACCTCATGGTCACGCCCAGCGTGGTCAATGTGGCGAGTGGAAGGGTGGTCTATTCGGCCCAGAAGCGGGCGCATCGCGAGGCGTCCTGGTGCGCCAACCAGACCCCGCCCGGCAGCGACCTGGACCTGGTCAGCGACGCCCAGCGCGAGATCGCCAGCGACATCCGCCGCGATATCGCCCCCTACAACACGACGCTCAGCGCCACCTTGAAGACCAAGGGCGAGGGGCTGTCGGCCGACCTGAAGACCCGCTTCACCGCGGCGGTGAAGTCGGCCTCAAGCGGCGACATGGGCGGGGCCTGCGAAGCCTGGAAGGCTGTCGACGCCGCCCAGCCCGGCAACCTGGATACGGTTTATGACCTGGGGGTCTGCTTCGAGAGCGCGGGCGACTATCCCCGGGCGCTCACCCAGTACCGCAAGGCCCAGGGCCTGGCGCCGGCCGACAAGGAGGTCGCCGCCTCGCTGAACCGCGCCAGCAACCTGCTGGACGCCCAGAACGCCTTGAAGCGCAACGCGGGCGGCCGGCGCTAACTCAGCCGCGCGACCTCGGGCGCCAGGACGGCGGCGGCGCCGCGCGGGGCGAGCAGGGCGGGGACCACGTCCTCGATCCGCTCCACCGTCACCCAGCTGTCCATGAATTCCGGCGGGGTGAAGCGGTGGTCCACCGTGTGCTGGAAGAGGGCGAACAGCGGGTCCCAGAAGCCGTTCGGGCTCCAGAACACCACCGGCTTGGCGTGCAAGTCCAGGCGGCGCCAGGACAGCAGCTCGACGATCTCCTCCAGGGTGCCGACGCCGCCGGGCAGGACGACGAAGCTGTCGGCCTGCTCGAACATCATCAGCTTGCGCTCGTGCATCGAGGTGACGGTGATGGTCTCGACCACGTCCAGGCGGCGTTCCTTGATTTTCAGGAACTCCGGGATGATCCCCAGCACCTGGCCGCCGGCCTCATGCGCGGCGATGGCGCAGGCCCCCATCAGGCCCACGCCGCCGCCGCCATAGATCAGCCGCAGCTGCGCCGCCGCAATGGCCCGGCCAAGCTCGGCCGAGGCGGAGAACAGCGCCGGGTCGGCGGCGTCGGAGGATCCGCAGAACACGCAGACGGACGTCAGGGGAGCGGGGTCGTGCCCCATGTGGCAGGCTCCAGAGAATCAGGTTCAGCCGCTTGAAGGACGTAGCGGAAAGATCAGAGTAGCTAGGTTTTGGTTTCAGGAGTTGCAAGCAACCCGTGGTGCGTATCCCGGTTCCCCTGATCGCGGCCCTGGCCGCTGCCGCCCTGGTCGGCGGATGCGGCCGCGCGGCGGCCCCGAAGGCGGCCGAGCCCGGCGCGAGCGATATCGCCGCGGCGGGCTATCTGGAGCCGCCCGCCATCGCTGAGGTCTCCGCCGCCGACGGGCAGGTGACGGTGGCGGGGATCGCCCCGCCGCGCTCCACGGTGCGCCTGGCCACCCCCATGGGCCAGGAGACCCTGGCCCGGGCCGACGCCCGCGGGGCCTGGC